>JAICHC010000154.1 GCA_025922795.1 Candidatus Binatia bacterium
AAGATCTGGACGACCGACGCGAAAACGGAGAGCCGACAAATCAAAATTCCCTCCTTAACACAGCGCCAAAGCAACTTGTTGCAAGCGTCGGCTTCCCCGCCGACGGTAAAGCCGACGAAGTCGCGCTACTTTTGTTTCAGAAGATTCTCGACCCGCAACGCTATCAAATGGAAGTCATCTCCGCCGACATGCTTGCATCCGAAATGTTCTCTCTGGTTGGCGAGAAGCAGCCGCGGCTCGTGTGCATCGGCGCTATTGCTCCGGGCGGCCTGGCGCGAGCCCGCTATCTCTGCAAACGTCTACGGAACCGGTTTCCCGAAGTTAAAATCCTCGTGGGCCGCTGGGGAGCATCCGACAGCGTCGGAAACGCGCGCACATCTTTGTCGTCGGCAGGTGCCGATCGGGTGGCCGCCACGCTGTTCGAAGCTCGTGATCAACTGGCTCAGTTGGTCCATTTGCAAACCGGCGCCGCTATTCCCGCCGCTGCGCGCTGATGAGCCTTCAAATGACCCGGTCCTTGCCGGATGGAAATTCAAAAAGCTGGCATCTTCCACGCGCTCACATCGCCTCGGCAGCGTTCGTCGAGCTTTGAGAAAAATCTTCTACTCTTAGCGACGGCTACACATGGATGAAAGCCTGTGGCAATTTGCGCTTCAAGCGTTCGTGACGCTCACCGTGGTTGTCGATCCGCTCGGGGTCGCGCCCCCGAGTGCTGGGAATCATTCTCGCCGCTCTCGCCGTGCAATTCGTTTTGAACGGCATCGGCGGCTTCTACGAATCAATAGCAGGTGCGGCAGAGAATCGATGATATAACCAATGTCGTTGAGCTGTGCCTTAACATCGCTCAGTATTTCGACAGGACCTCAACCAGCTTTTTTGCACCGGCCGGCGGCGCGATCTTTCCGGTCAGAATATCCTCGACGTAAACCGGTTTTTCATAGTACTCCTCGTTGGCTTGATATCGGGTCGCAATGACCGTCCCCTCCAAAGAAACGCCGGCAAAAATTCCTTGGCTGCGGCTGTAAGTATAGATGGCCGCCCGTGGCGCGGCGCCGGCTTCGGCCGAACGCCCGACAGGGCCGACTGCAGCGCTCAGGTTGGCTCCGAGAGTGACGTTGCTGCCTTGCGAAAAGGCGTTCACCGCCTCCTGGGTATTTAAAATGATGACATACTCGGAGACCTGCACTCCTGCTTGAAAGCCGACGCCTATCCCGCCCGTGCCGATTGCCGACGGAGCGCTCCAGCCATGCTCGGTGCGCGCGAGAATGACGCCCGAGCCCCCCCGGCCGCTCAGAATGAAGCCGGCTTTGGTCATCGTGAGGATCGCCAAACCTTTGGCGTCGCGAAGCACCCGCGGCGGGATCGCCTTCTCGGGTATCTCTTCGAACCGTTCGATGATCGATACCGCTCGATCGACATCGTCCTGCATGGCTGCATGGGCCGCTGCGGTCGTAACGGCGAGAGAAAAAAGAATTGCCATCACTGAAGAAATTTTTGTTGTGATCATGCAGCCTCCTCGCTGGCAGTGACCTGAAAGTAAACTAAACCAACCTATGCCACAATAATTCGACTGGAAAACCCGGTCGCAGTTCGGGTCGGCAATCGTAGAGCTACGCTTCCCACGCGTCACCGTGTTTTGATCGATTCCTGAATCACAATGCAAAAACCATCGCTACGGCTGCGAATCGATGGCCCCCGCATAGCCCTGGTGCCGGGCCGGATCGGACTCGAGGTCACGGAGAAATTCGACCACCGCCGTCCAGAACTCATCGCGCCGTTCGATCCCATAGTGACGCGCTCCCGCTATCGTTACGGTGCGTTGCGGTCCGCCCCATGCGCTCGCAAGCGCAGCGCCGCGCGCGGCGGGAGTCACGTCGTCGTGTTCTGCAATAACAAACAAGGCCGGCACCTTGATCTTCGGCGCGATCGCCGCCGCGTCGTAGCGACCGTTGAGTATCAAGCCGACCGGGAGCCAGGGGTAACGCGCCGCCCCGAGCGCGGCAAAGCTGTCGAAGGGCGTGGCGAGAATCGCACCGCGCAAATGGCGCGTCGTTGCGAGGGCTATCGAAAAGTAAGTGCCCAGGCTTCGGCCGAGCACCACGATGTTAGATGGATCGACGTCGGGACGTGCGGAAGCATAGTCGTAGATCAAGCCCGCGTCTTCGAGGAGAACGCGTTCTGACGGCTCGCCCTCCGAAAGACCAAAACCGCGATAATTTATAAATAGCCATCCCCAGCGTTCGGGCTTGTCGCCACGATCGATCAGCCAGGAAGTTTCCCGGCGCACGCCGCCGAAGACAATGACCAGAGGAAAACGCCGGTTGGGCCGCGGCGCTACCGGATGTTTCAACCAGCCATGCAGCGTCACGCCATCGGACGTCTTGAGACGTACTTCCTCGATGCCGCGCTCACGCGACGCGATCGTGTTAAGGTAGGCGGGGTCAACACTCCGCATTCGAAACAAAAAACGCTGCTCGATCGGTTCGAGAATTAAGTTGCAACCGCCAGCGATCATCGCCCCCGCAACCGCAAGCGTAGCGAACAGCGACCGGCAACGAAGCAAACGTTTCTGGGGATCGAGCATGGCTACTGATGGATTATGTTTGTGACGAAAACGCAGTCGGTTTTTCGATCTGTAAGAAACAAGATGCAGGCTGAATCGTTCATACCGGTCCTTCTTTCGACACCAAGTTGCTGCAAGCGGGTCGCTTATTTCTTTTTTACCATGCCCGCACGCTGATCGGGTCCGCCTTCGGCGTAGCCCGGCTCGATCACCGAGTCGATGAAATAACGTCCGCCCTTGGCGACAATTTCCGCGCCCTTCTTGAGCGCTTTCGCGAGCGCATCGGCCGTCGAAACCGGCGCTTCTGCTGCAAATCCTTGCGCGCGCGCCATCGCAACCAGATCCACTCGCGGGTCGTCGATGCGCTGGCCGATCCAGCGATTCTGCGGCGGGCGATCGCGCATTTGCGCGACGCGCTCTTGATGCATCTCGTCGTTGAAGTACGAGCGATTGTCCGCCACCACGATCATCAGAGGAATGTCCATGTGCGCTGCCGTCCAGAGCGCCTGCACGCCCATCAAATAATCGCCGTCGCCGATGATGCCTACGGGAATCCGCCCACTGCCCTTGAGCGCCAGCGCCGTACCGACGCAATGCCCCGGCCCGGTGCCGACCCCACCACCACCGTCGTTGCCCATGAAAGAGAGCGGTCCGTCGAACTCATCCGCTTCGCCGGGCCAGCCGAGCGATAGACGGGCTAAGGTGATCGGCCGTTTTTTGGCAAATTCGCGCACGGTCATCGCCATATCCCAAAGCGTCATCGATTTCCCGTTCGTGGCTTTCGCATTAGCGCCGAGCGCGTCGTTCCAATGAACGATGCTTTTTATCTCGGGGCGGATCTTTTGCTTCGGCGCTTTCTTGGCATCCAGCTCGTCGAGCATCTGGGCGATAAATGGATCGGGCTCTGCGTGAATCGGGATATCGACCGCCGCCAGCGCCTGGTGGTCCATGCTCCACCCGTTGGTGCGATAACTATCCACCGAACAATGGAGGATCGTTTTCTCGGCAGGCTGTTGGGTCTGCGCGGCGCCGAGCGCCAGGCGCAAAACGCCGCCAAGGTCGAGCCAATCCATGCTCAAGATCAGGTCCGCCTTTTCGATCAGCGCCGTGGCCGCCTTGCTCGGGCGCAGGCAGGGCGCGGCGAGATGCAACGGATGCGTAGTTGGAAAGGAAGCCGCGTCGTTGCTGCTCGTCAAAACCGCGGCGCCGATCATTTCGGCGAAGCGCACCCGGCGATCCCAATCGGTTTGCTTGCGCGATACGCGACCCATGAGAATCAGCGGAAATTTCGCCTTGTCGATCGCCTTCAATGCGGCGAGAACGGAGGCGTGCGGCACCGCGGGCGAGGGCGCCGGCGCGAAGCGCGCTGGATCGGGAATCAAAACTTTCTCCGTGAGCGGCTCCTCCTGCAGACCGACATCGAGGCAAACGTAAACCGGCCCAAAGGGCGCGCTGCGAGTGATCTGATTGGCGCGCAGCACCGATTCCACCGCCGCTTGCGGCGACGCCGGTTGATCGTCCCACTTAATGTAGTTTCGAATCATCGACGCTTGATCCTTCGAGGTGTGGATCCAGTCGATCCACGGCCGGCGCTTGTACGCGTCCACCGGACCGGTGGCGCCGAAGATGATCATTGGCGTGCGATCGCACCAGGCGTTGAAGATCGTCATGGTCGCGTGCATGAGACCGACGTTGGAGTGTAGCGCCACGGCCATCGGCTCCTCGGTCACCTTGCCGTATCCGTCGGCGATCGAGACCGCATGTTCTTCATGAAGGCAGATCACCATCTGCGGGTTTTGGTTGCCGAGGTAGTTGACGATGCTGTCGTGAAAGCCGCGATAGCTCGCCCCGGGAACCAGCGCTATATACTTGAGGTCGAGCCTGCGCGTCACCTCGGCAACGACGTCGCTGCCCCACTTCATCTGCGGCTTTCCGAGACTCTGCGGCCGGTCTACCTGGGCTTTCTTGGATTGTCGCTCCTGGGTCTCCATCGGTTTCCTAGCAGTTGCTGCTTTCACTATTTGTCCTCCTCGATATCCAATTCATTATTAATCTGATCAATTGAACCAAGGCCTGAGCTTTGCCGATTATACTTATGCGTCGGCAATGCGACGACCCCTTGCACGCTAAAGCGCGCTGCAGCCACGACTAGCCCTTCTTCGAGATCGCGGCAGGCGAGACTCACTTGACTGATGCCCGAGAAGCGCCGTGGCTTTGCGCAAGAGACTCGATCTGCCGCCGGAGCGGTCACATGGGTTTCCATCTTGCTGCTTCCTTTGGTTCTTCTATGTTCCTTTCAGAGCCACAGTGGTCGCGCCGGTCGGATCGGAGAGGCTCGCGACGATTTCCGGCGGAACGGCTTGAGCCTTGATCGCGGCCGCTCGTTCGGGATGTGTACCGGCCCAAACACGTTTCTCAAAGCCATCGAGCGCAAGCTGGCCTTCTTTGAGCACGCGGTGGCGCACAGTGAAGCTGCTGCGCCCCCACTCGCCCACTTCGCTCTCGACGACGATCTCATCGTCGAACCGGCAAGGAGTAATAAAACGCACTCCGACTTCGACTACCGGCATGCCGACGATGCCGTATCGTTTCCGCATCGCCGACGGCGTGAGTCCAGTGCGCTCGAACAGCCAGCCCGTGCTGGTATCGAACATGATCAGGTATTGCGGATAAAACACGATCCCGGCTGGATCGCATTGCCCCCATTCAATGCGCAAGGTGCGCCGATTGACCAGCATTAAGCACTTCTAATGAATTTGTTGGCATCGAGATCAAAACCAACCGCCGATAAAAACCAGGGACAGTCTTGCGCTGATTTGATCCGCAGCGCAAGTCCTGTCCCTGGAGTTCGTTACCCGCTATCAGCGAAATCTTCGATCGCGCCGCGCCTCACTTCGCCAGCGGATCGGGACGGATTTGGAAGTGCACGGCCATCGGCTTTCCTCCCTTGCCACGCTCCATCAACCACGGTGCGCGATCACCGCTCGAACTCCACAATCCGCGGCCTTTCCAGCCGGTCTTGGGATCGTCGATGCGGCCATCAAATCCTTTGGCATAGAAGCCCAGCGGATACGGCACGGTTAATAAAACCATCTTGCCGTCTTTGAACGCGACCAAGCCGCCGTGCAAATTAGCGGTCGACATCGGCACGTCCTCACCAAGGCCAAAAGTATTGTGCTGGTCGACCCAGCTATAGTAGCTCGACTCCGCGCTGTTCTCTCCGATCCCTTTGAAGCCGGGACCGGGATATTGATGAAACGACCAGCCCTCCGGACAGTGATCACCGGTCGCCTTCGGACCATTAAGAGGACCTTTACACTTGCTTCGGTCAAAGCTTCCGAGATGCCCGCTCGCGAGCGATACCCACAAAACGCCCTTACGATCGATGTCACCGCCGCGAATCCCGAACCCGGGTAGTGGCACTCTGTAGATTTCTGCAAGTGCCGTCTCCGACGGATTCGAGCCCGGCGCGACACGAACAACAGCCCCCGGGAAAGCCCTCGTGGTACCCCAGACCGAACCATCAACCGGGCTCGGCATCACGGCGTAGAAGCCTGCTGATATTCTCTTGTCCTTGGTCGGATCCACCGGCTGATTCGGCTCGACGTACTCGTCGCGCTTCCCATTCCCGTTAGTATCGAGAATCATGGGCGTCCATCCCTGGGATTTCGCAAGATCACCCGTCTCATCCAACATTTTAGTATTAACCCATCCGAGCACCTGCCCTCCACCGCTGGTCCATAGCGTTTCGTTAGCGTCGTAGCCGAACTGCAGATGATGCGTGCCAAAGCAAGTATCAATGAATTTGTACTCACCGGTCTTAGGATCGAGCATCGTGAGTTGGCGGCTCGTTCGCTCAATTGGAAAACGCATGGCAGAGGGATGGTCGGAGCCCTTCTTGCAAAAGTCGGGATTATTGGGCGCGCGCACGGTAGCCGCGAACCAGACCCGTCCTTTGCGATCGAACATCCCGTTGTGGTTATTCGTCCGGCTCGTCCAGACCCGTTCGTTGCCCCAGTAAGGCGAGGGTTGCATGACTTTATCGCTTGCCGCATAACCCGGTCCAATCGCCATCGGTGTATCGGCATCCCGCACTGGAGCTACGACGTTCACCGCGGTGTGCTTGATCGGATCTAAAAGCGGCATGATGTCGGTACTATGCTCGGTGGACCCATATAGCCGTCCGTAGGCATTGACTGTGGGGTATCGTCGGTCTGACGCGATCAGGTCGTGCAGGTAATGCTTGTCGTCGAGCCAATCCCAAGTCGTTAC
>JAICHC010000155.1 GCA_025922795.1 Candidatus Binatia bacterium
ATCTTCAGGCAAGTTCTCGTAGACGTCGACCGGCTCGTAATGTTTGCCGCACTTCAGGCAAGTGACAAGACGGTCGGTGCCGTGAAGTTCGACTAATCTTTCATCGATGGCGCCGGCAAGCTTATGCAAGCCATCGATGTTTTGCGTGATCAGGCCAAGCAGCTGGCCGCGTTTGTCGAATTCACAGATGGCATAGTGGGCGATATTTGGCCGCACGGTTTTGAAGAGTTCATAGGTCGCTTTCTTGAGCCGCCAATGCTGGACTCGCGCCGATTCGCTCGCCAGGAAATCTTCATAGAGCACCGGCTGGTATTTCGTCCAAACGCCCCCAGGGCTGCGAAAGTCCGGTACACCCGACTCTGTGCTGATTCCGGCGCCGGTGAAAAAGACGACGGCTTGAGATCGGCGCAGGCGCCCGGCAAGTTCATCGAGATCCATCGTCGCCCACTCAGCGGGAGTTCAGTTTATTTCTTGGCTGGTTCCGCCGGCTTGCCGGGTTCTGCGGCCGGGCCCGATTTCCCCGGGGCGGCGGGTGTTGCCGTGGGCGCCGGTTGGATATCGACGACCTTGATGTCGAAGACCAGGGTTTTTCCCGCCATCGGGTGATTCATGTCCATGACGACGGTTTTCTCCTTGATCTCGCGCACCGTCATCGGCACGACCATTCCCTCCGGACTTCGTGCTGCGAGCACGGCGCCGACTTGAAGCGCGTTCGGTGGAATTTTGTCTTTGGGAACTTCCTGAACGGCGTTCGGATCAACCTTGCCGTAGCCGTCCTCGGGCTTGACGGTGACATGCTTTTCGCCGCCGACTTTCATGCCCGCCAATTCTTTTTCCAGCCCCGGGATCATCATCTTCTGACCGTGGATGTACTTAAGCGGCTCTTTGCCTTTGCTCGATTCGAGTACTTGTCCTTCCGGGCTCTTGAGCGTGTACTCCAGGCTGACCATCAAGCCATCCTTAACCACGCGGTTATCTTTACTCTTCTCCGCCGTCGCCGAGAAAGCGGACCGGCCAAACATGCCGAGCACTAAAAGTGCGACGAGCGTTAGCAGTTTAATATGCATTGATACCTCTCTTTAAATTCATGGAACACGATGACGCGATTCGAGCAGCTTAGCATTGCGGGAGCCGAACTCAATGGTGTCGTATCACCACAGAGGCCTAGCGCAGCAGAGCCGAACCCCAAATCTCGGAATATCTCTCGCAAAGACGCAAAGGCCGCAAAGATCGGAGATTACGGGTGAAAATTATTCGTAGGAGTTTTGATATTCCCCTCTAATCTAACCTTGGCGACTTTGCGCCTTGGCGGGAGGAATTTCAGGCTCCGAGTTCTCGGCGTACTCCGCGTCTCTGCAGTGAATTGCCTCTGGATTGACAAACCCGCCCTTCATCAGGAGTGCATTCGATAGCTGGTCGCGAAGGGGCTTTAGTATTTTGCAATCACCCGTTCTCCCCAGAGATCCATCACTTGATCGTAGATGGCGTTGGGCGGCGTGATAAGAATTCGCTTGATCCCGTCGGCTTCCAAGCGTTTCACCTTCTCGATGCACTCCCGCGGGGTGCCCGCGATGGTAAAGCGATCGAGCAAATAATCAGTGACGAAATTGGGATCGATGCGCTCTTCGATGGGCTTGGAGATATCGAAGTTATCCATGAAGCGCTGGACGCCTGCGGCTTCGCCTTCGGGGACAGTCTCCATTGTAAAGCGAAAGTTATGATGGGCGCGATTGGCCATGCGTGAGCGCACGCGGCGACGCGCCAGATCGCCGTCCTCGTCGACGACGATCATGCCTGCCGGCATGATGTCGATGTCATCCGGGCTTCGCCCGGCGAGTCTGGCTCCCTCGGCAATGCGCTGGCGCGCCCAATCAGTCACCGGTTTGGCGAAACCGGTGCCGAGAATGACGCCGTCGCAAGTGCGGCCCGCGACGGCGAGCGTTTTCGGACCCTCGGCCGAGATGTAAATCGGGACGGGACGCTTCCCGGCTTTGAGCTTGACGTTGCCGCCGACGCGTTCCCGGCTCTTCGGCACGTCGATGCCGCGGTCGTGCAGCAGATCGCGCATCGTGCGCAACCCTTTCTCAAAGTCGGCGAGCCTGGTTGCAGTTCTTCCCAAACTATAAACCGGCCCGTCGCCGGTGCCCATGCCGATGATTGCGCGACCCTGCGAAATCTCGTTTAGCGTCGCGAAGGAATTCGCCGTGATCGTCGGGTCGCGATAAACCATGTTCGTCACGGCGGTGCCGAAGCGGATTTTCGTAGTGTTGACAGCGCACATCGCCATAACTTGATATGGATCGACGTTGTTCATCTGGCTGTCGGCGAAAAAGATCGCTTCGAACCCGAGCTGTTCGGCGCGCTTGCCGCGCTCCACGGCTTCCTTAACCGTGCGCGCTGACCCATGCAAACAAAAGTTCATAACCTCTTCATACTAGCATTGGGCTCTTAGTTCAAAACGTTCCAATCGTTCAACCGCTTTGCTCCGTTCAACCAATCGCTTTGCGATCTCCGTTGATACGATTTGAACTACTTGAACGGTTTGAACGTCTTGAACATCCTAATTCCCTGCTCCCATTTGGCGCGCGTGCCAGCGCACGCAGGTGTGGATCGCCATGCCGGAAATGACAAAGCAGACGAGGCATACGGTAAAGGACCACGCGTAGGAGCCGGTGGTGTCAAACAGATAGCCGCCGATCCATGAGCCTAAGGCGCTGCCAAGCCCGAAGCTGATTTCGAGAAAACCGAAAATGAGGCCGATCTTACGGCCGGAAAAAATATCGCCGATGACGGCGCCGTAAGTCGGATTGCCGGCGCTGTGGCCGATGCCGTAAAGTGCGATCGTGAGATAAACCAGCCAAAGCGGCGCGCCGAAGGTCATGACAATCATGCAACCGACGCCGAGCGCGGTGACGAAGGTAGCGACGCCGTACGCTTTGCTGCGGCCGAGGCGGTCGGAGATGGTACCCCATATTATGGTCGCGCCGATCCGGATGAAACCGATGAGTCCGAAATAAAATGAAGCAACCAGCTTCTCGTAACCGACGGCGACGAAGTGGGCGATCGCATGGGTATTGATCATGAACAAAGCCGTGCCGAGCGCTAAATGCCCGACGGTGATACACCAGAAAGGGAAGGATCGCGCCGCTTCTCCGAGGGTCCAATCGCGTGCGCCCGTTTTTGCTGAATGCCGGCCGGGATTTTGTGCGGTTGCTGGAGTGTTATCGCCGTCAGGAAATTGCCCCACGTCTTGCGGATCGCGGCGTTGAAACAGCGCGTTGGCCGGTACCAAGATAAACAGCAGCAAGCTTCCGGTGACGATGAACGTCCCGCGCCAGCCGATGTTATTGATCAATAGTTGAGTCAGCGGCACCATCACCAGGGCACCCACGCCCTGTCCCATGGAGGCGATGCCGATCGCGGTGGCGCGCCGGCGCACGAACCAGAACGAAATGAGCGCATTGTGACCGACGAAACTGAGAGCACCCTGACCGAGCGCGGTGATGATGCCGTAAGAAACGTACAGGCCAAGCAGCGAACTGGCGAACGATGAAGCCACCAGTCCGACTCCGACCAGCAGCGCGCCGAGCGGCATCAGAAGCCGCGGCCCGAATCGGTCGAAGGCCAAACCGACCAGCGGCGATGCAAGCGCGTAGACAACGAAGTTTACCGAAGCCACCGTAGCGCCATCGCTGCGCGACCAGGAAAACTCTTCCAATAGGGCGAGGTAGTACACGCCGAAGGCGCCGTTGACCCCGCGCATCACGACCATGTTGGCAAAGCACAAAGCAAGGATCACATAGCCGTAGAAGAACCGGGGAGCCATGGAGAATTTGGAGTGATGGAGTGCCGGAGTATTGGAGTAGTTGGTATTATTGCATCAGGCCATTACTCCATCACTCCAATACTCCAACGATGGGTTGACGTGTCTATCTTGCTTGCGTGGCTTTAATGTCTTTGATCTTAACGTCGAAATTCAAAGTCTTGCCGGCCAGCGGATGGTTGAAGTCGACGACCACGGTCTTCTCTTTGACTTCATGCACCCGGATCGGAATCGCGCGTCCATCCTCGGCTTTGGTCATCAACATGACGCCGGGCTTTTGCGCCTCGGCAGGAACCATATCCCGTGGAATTTCCTGCAGCGCCTTATCATCGGTTAACCCGTAGCCGTCTTCCGGTTTCACTTGAACCTTTTTCTGGTCGCCGACTTTCAATCCGGCCAGTTCCTGTTCGAGACCCTTGACAATTTGTCCCGCGCCTTGAATGAACGTGAGCGGTTCCTTGCCAACGTTGGTGTCGATGACTTTACCGGTGTCATCGGTGAGCGTGTACTCGATAGAAACGAGCGAGCCCTCTTGAATGTTGGAACCCGGCTTCAGGGTGATCGCTTGTGACGACTGTCCTCCGCCGAGGCGGGCGAGACTGGTGAGGAAAAACAGCGCGCCGAGAACCGCGCCGCTCATCATGAATAGTGCTAGAAATTGTTTCACGGAATCCTCGTGAAGTGGTTCGCTAAACAGCGGCTTCGCGCCAAGATATATTGGCCAACCCCCGAATACAACCCGACTGAACGAAAATTGGGGTGTTGGAGTACTGGAGTTCTGAGTCCTGGGATGCAATCCATTACTCCGACCAGCACTTCAAACGCTATCGATAGAGCGAGGTAATCGAGAGTAACCAAGCAGGAAGTTTTTCAGTAGCCCGCCAAACGCATTCTGGGCGCCATTCGCTATCTTGCGTCCGCGAGCTGTGCTAAGAGAATTGTCAACAGCACTATGACAGTCTCTTCATGAGCAGCGAGCTTTGGGCGATCATCTCAGCCGCGGCCTGGGCGGTGGACTCGGTCCTCGTGCGCAGGGGTACCGCCTTTTCGAATCCCTCGACCGCGGCGCTCATCAGTTTCATGGTCAATGTTGCGGTTCTGGTCCCCTACATTGTTTATCAGTATCCCACGGAAAAGATTTTTCAGCCGGCAAATTTTTTCTTTGTTGTAAGCGGGATTATCCAGCCGGCGATCGTGAGGGTCATGTTCTACATCGGCATCGTCCGGCTCGGAGTGTCGCGCGCCGGTCCGATCCGCGGAACGTCTCCGTTATTTTCGGTCGCTATCGCCTTTTTTCTTTTTCATGACCGGCCCGGCTTAATCGTCTACTTGGGTGGAGTTTTGACCGTGGCGGGCACGTGGCTGGTCTCGTACAAACGAGCCGGAGAGGCGAAGTGGCGGGCTGTCGATCTGTTATTTCCTTTGGGCGCGGCGATGCTCGCGTCGGTGTCCCAGAATATCCGGAAGATGGGACTCAATACCACCGACGAGCCGATCATCGCGGCGACCATCTCGACGGCAACGTCGCTATGCTGTCTGTTCGGCTCGATGTTGTTTTCCGGCAACGCGAGCTCGATTAAAATCACGCGCCAATGTCTGCCGTATTATGGCGGCGCTGCGGTGTTCGCGCTCGTTGGCCAACTGTGCACGTTCATCGCGCTGAATGGCGGTCAAATTTCCGTTGTGGCGCCCTTGACCAATACCACGCCGCTTTTCGTCATAGCCCTGACCGCGCTGTTTCTGCGCGGAGAAGAGAAAATCAATCGCTTCGTGGTGATCGGCGTCCTGCTACTGGTGGCCGGTATTGCCGTCATAACAGGGCGGTAGAACTTTTTCAGGACGTACAAAAGCATCAAATCGTTCAACCGCTGCGCTCCGTTCAACCGATCGCTTCGCGATCTCCGCTCGGACGATTTGAACTACTTGAACGGCTTGAGCGTTTTGAACGCACGGTCAGTTTTCAAGCCGCCGGCTTGAACTTTGGCAGGGTGATACCGTCGCCGCCGTCTTCGAAGACGGCTTCGACGGGCATCTCGATCCGGACTTTGTCTATGGGGCAACCGATAATGTTACTGCAAAAGCGCGGGCCTTCGTCGAGGTCGATCCAGGCGGTGACGTAGGGGATGTCCGGCGCAAAACCACGCAGTGCCTGGCCAACGACTTCGCGAATGACCGTGAAGGAGAAGATTTTACCTTTGCCGCTGAGCTGCACCCACTCGAGCTTGTCGCTGGCGCACTCGCCGCAGACCGGGCGCGGACAAAAAACCCAGGTGCCGCAGTCCTGGCATTTCTGCATCATCAATTTGCCGGCTTTGGCCCCGTCCCAAAACGGTTGGTTGACGGGAGTGATTTCAGGGAGAGGTTTCTTGATTGCTTTGTTATCATCGGCCATTTCGATTCTCACCTTTCAAATGTTCGGAGAAACAAAGTCACTAAATTTTATCTCGCAAAGGCCGCGAAGGAAAGTTGATTGTTAATTCGACCAGAGAAAAATCTTTCCTAGATCCCTCACCTCCGCTCGGATGACGGGCGTCGCCCGTCACTTAGCGTCTTGGCGCCTTGGCGCGAGATATTCCGAGTTTGCATTGCGCTTACGCTTCGCTTCCAAGGATCGCGGCGGCGGTGCAGCCGAAGTTTTTACCATAGTTGACCGCGCCGACGCCGGTCGAAATGCCGAATTTGATGTTCGGCACCTGGCGCGCGCCGGCTTCGCCGCGAATCTGCCGCACGGTTTCGATCACGTGCAGCATGCCGCCGGTGGTCGACGGCTGGCCGCAGTTGATCATGCCGCCGCTGGTTTGGATCGGTAGGTCGCCTTTGAACGTGAAGTCGGTCTTTTCAAAGAATGCCTTGTCGTTACGGCCGCAGAAGCCCAGGTCTTCGATCTGGATCATCACGATCGGAATGTAATCGTCGTAAAGATTGAGGCAACGAATGTCGCTGTAGGTGACGCCCGACATTTCGAAAGCCCGTTTGCCGGCCTGTGTGATGCCCGTGATGAGAGGA
>JAICHC010000156.1 GCA_025922795.1 Candidatus Binatia bacterium
AAAAATACATGAACGCTGGGGTTGGATACTGAAATAGGAATGAGGAATCGCTTCAAATATCGGCACCGGATAGGTCATCACGAAGGATAGCTCGAATGATTTCGACGCAGTGGAATTCGTTCCTTCCCCACCTCGGGGGCAAGTCCGAATCGGTTTGAACGGCTTGAACGGAACGAAGTGATTGAACCGTTTGAACGCGCTCTAATTTTGTAAGGAGAATTGATGGCGGTTGGGCAATCGATCAGCATGGTGGATTCACAGCTGCGCGTGAGCGGCAGCATCGACTACACATTGAATTTCGAGCTGCCGCGGATGCTCCATGCCTGCATGCTCCGTAGTCCCCATGCGCACGCGCGCGTTGTCAAAATCGATGCCTCGCGGGCGACAAAAATCCCGGGCGTGGCGGCTGTGCTGACGCGCGATGATTTGATCGGCGACCACATCGACCCCTATTTCGGTCTAATTCTTCAAGATCAAACCCCGGTGGCCTTGGATCGAGTCCGCTTTGTCGGCGAGCCCGTGGCGGCCGTGGCCGCGCGAGATGCCGACACGGCAGCGGAGGCGCTGGAACTTATCGACGTCGAATATGAGGAGTTGCCGGCAGTCTTCGACGCCGAAAAAGCGTTAAAGCCCGGAGCGCCCTTGCTCTACCCAGGGCCGCGTCGGGTAATTGCCGGGCGCCCCGATGTCACTGCGCGTTCTCTGGAAGGGACGAATATCGTCCACCTCTTCAAGCAACGCAAAGGCGATCTCGACCGAGGCTTTCGCGAGTCCGATCAGGTTTTCGAGAACACGTATACTTCGCCCGCCGTCAATCACGTCGCGCTCGAACCCCACGTGGTCGTCGCCCAGGTCGCAGACGGGCGAATCACGGTGTGGACATGCAATCAGAATCCGCATGTCATCCAGCGCCAACTGGCAGGCATTTTCAAAGTGCCCATCGCCGATGTGCGCGTGATCGTGTTTACCCTCGGCGGCGGCTTCGGCGGCAAGCTCAATTCCAAACTGGAACCGGCCGCGGTGATCTTGGCGAAGAAAACCGGGCGGCCGGTGCGGATCGTGGCCCGGCGCGCCGAATGTTTTTTGCTCGGCGTGCAGCATGAGTGCAAGATCAAGCTTAAGACCGGAGTCAAACGGGACGGCACCTTGATGGCGGTGCAAGCGCTCTGCTATTACAACTCCGGCGCTTACGGCGACACGTCGCCCAATTTGATTACCCGCGGCTACGCCGCGACAGGCCCCTATCGCGTGCCTCATCTCTACATGGATTCTTACGGTGTCTACACCAACACCGCGCCGTCGGCGGCGTTTCGCGGTTACGGCATTACCCAGGTGGCGTGGGCCCATGAGACGCAGATGGACATCATCGCCGATGCCTTGGCTATCGATCCGGTCCAGTTGAGGCTTAAAAATGTTCTGCGAAAGGGCGACTCTTTTACCACCGGTGAGCCGATGCCGGAAATGCATTATGACGAACTGATCGCCTCGGCTGTTGAAAAAATCGCTTGGAACAAGGGTCCACTGGTGGTGCGCCAAGGCAACAAGATCCGCGCCAAAGGCATCGGCGTTATCGTCAAAGGCATGGCTACGCCGACCACGTCGACGTCTACCGTCAAGCTGAACGCCGACGGCAGCCTCAATGTTCTCACCAGCTCCGTCGAGATGGGTCAGGGTTTAAAAACCGCCCTAGCACAAATCGCCGCCAGCGAAATTAGCTTACCGGTGCAACGGGTGCGCATTTCCGAACCCGACACGGCCTTCACTCCCTTCGATCTAATGACCGCGGCAAGCCGGGCGACCTTTTGTATGGGCACGGCGATTCGGGAAGCGATCGAGGACGTCAAGAATCAACTGCGCGACATCGCGGCCGCTCATCTCGAAGCGAACAAGGAGGATCTGGTGTTGCAAGACGGCAAGATCATGGTCCGCGGCGTTGCCGGCAAATCGCTCTCCTACGTCGATGCGATTCGCATGAGTAAGGCGAATAATATTTTAGGACACGGCGTCTTTGTTTCCGGATCGGGCCCTGACGGCAGCCCGGTGGTAATGGACTTCGAGACCGGCCAGGGTTACGGCTCGGCGGAATGGCATCCCGCAGTGGTCGTCTGTGAGGTGGAAGTCGATACCGAAACCGGACAAGTCACCGTGCCGCGAATACATGCCGAGCTTTACGCCGGCAAAGTGATCAATCCGCGCCTTTGCGAGTTGCAGATCGAGGGGGCGACCACCTTCGGCCTCGGACAAGTGCTATTCGAGGAAGTCATTCAGGACACCAATGGGAGCATCACCAATCCCAATCTTTCGGACTATATGGTTCCCTCTTTTCAAGATGTGCCGGGTCAGCTGACGGTTCATATGCTCGAGCCGCACGGCGTAACCGATGTTCATGGCGTAGGCGAAACCGCCATACCTCCGGCGCGGCCGGCGATCGGTAACGCGATTAGCCAGGCGGTTGGTTTTCATTTTCTCGACCTGCCGATCACACCCGAGAAAGTCCTGCGCGCTCTGGAAAAGCAAAGGAGCGGCTAAGGACACAAAGCGGAATCAACCGCAAAGAACGCGAATTGTAGCGGCGCAGCATGCTGTCATGCCAAACTTAAAACTCTTACAGCCAACTTCGCTCAACGAAGCGGTCTCACTTCTGAGCGAACGGAGCGACGAAACCAAGATCGTCTCAGGCGGCACGGCGCTGGTGATCATGCTGCGAAACCGGCTGATTGCGCCGGCGACGCTGCTCAGCTTAGGCCGGTTGCAAGAGCTACGCAGTATCCGTCATGAGCCCGGCACCGGCCTCAGAATCGGCGCGTTGGTGACTATCCGCGAAGCTGAGATGTCTCCCATTGTCCGCGAGAAACACCCCATTCTAGCTCAGACATTCGGCAAAGTGGGCAACATCCGCATCCGCAATGCGGCCACGGTCGGCGGTAATTTAAGCGAAGCCGATTACGCCTCGGATCCTCCCTGTGTGCTGGTTGCGCTGCGCGCGACAGTCAAGGCGCGAAGCGTTAAGGGTGAGCGGGAAATTCCTTTGACGAAGTTTTTTAAAGGTTTCTATGAAACCGTTTTGGCGCCGGATGAAATTCTCACCGAACTGATTGTTCCCGATCGAGCGCCGGGCAGCCGCGCAACTTATCTGAAGTACGTTTCGCGGTCGTCCGAGGATCGCCCCTGTGTCGGCATGGCGGTGGTCTTAGAAAACGAGACGGACGGAAGTTGCAAAGATCTCCGCTTGGTCGCGGGAGCGGTGTCCGAAATTCCCCAAGAAATTGTTGCTCCCGAGACGATGGCGCGCGGCAAGCACTTGAGCGATTCATTGATCGAAGCGATCGCCGACGCATACTCGACGGGTATCGAGCCCCTTTCTGACCTGCGAGGCTCGGCCTGGTATCGGCAACAGATCATTCGCGTTATGGCGCGTCGGGCGATGCAACAGGTACTGGTGGAAAACTAATGTTTCATCGGATCGAACTTTCCCCTTTGCAAAAGGTCGAAAATCTCCTCTGTGCTCCCTTTGTCAAAGAGGAGAAATACTGATCTCCCGTTAAGCCAAACTTGTAGTAGAGGAGACATTTCTCTTTGTCAGTCGGTCAAACATTGCCCATGCTCGATGCCGAAGAGCGCGTTACGGGGCGCATCAACTACGCGCTCAATATCGAGCTGCCCGGGATGCTGCGCGGCAAGATTTTGCGCAGCCCCGTGCCGCACGCGCGCATCGTGCACGTGGATGCGACCCAGGCGGAACGGCTCACGGGAGTTCGTGCGGTGCTGACGCGGGGCGATTTCGGTTTAGAGACGGGTTATACCGGCAAGTACGGACGAATCTTTCGCGATCAGTCGGTGGTCGCCTTCGACAAAGTTCGCTTTGTCGGCGATCCGGTGGCGGCGGTGGCGGCGGTGAACGAGGACGTCGCCGAGGAGGCGTTGTCCCTCATCAACGTTGACTACGAAGAACTGCCGGCGGTGCTCGATGAAGCAGAGGCGCTCAACCCCGGCGCGCCGATGGTGCACGATCCTCGGCCCGAGCAGCAGCCGATCTTCAGCAAGTTAATCCAGGATCTTCCCGGCGGCAGCAATCTGTGCAGCCACTTCAAGCTCCGCCACGGCGATGTCGAACACGGTTTTCGGCGAGCCGATTTTGTCTTCGAAGACGTCTTTCGCTCACCGCCGGCTCAGCATGTTCCGCTCGAGCCACACGTGACCGTCGCGCAATTTTTCCAGGGCAAACTGACCTTGTGGACTTCGACGCAGATGCCGCACGCTGTTCGTTCGCAAATGGCTGAGCTATTCAATCTGCCGCAGGCGCGGGTCAGGGTAATCGTCGAGACTTTAGGCGGTGGATTCGGCTCGAAAGGCTCGCTTCGACTAGAGCCGATTACGGCGTTCCTGGCGCTCAAGGCGAATCGACCGGTGAGAATCGTCCTGAGCAGGGAGGAAGAATTTGTCACGGTGTGTAAACACCCGGCTACAATCCGGATCAAAACCGGCGTGATGAAAGACGGCACCCTGATCGCGCGTCAGGTGAGCGCCGACTTTAACACCGGCGCTTACAGCGATATCGGTCCCGTCGTCGCGCGCAACGGCGGCTCGGCTATGTCGGGGCCTTACAAAATTCCTCACGTGCGTATCGACTCCCGCGCGGTTTGGACCAACCTCGTGCCGGCGGGAGCGCTGCGCGGCTTCGGCGTGCCCCAGGCAGTGTGGGCCTATGAGAGCCAGATGGATATGATCGCCGAACGCCTCGGGATTGATCCGCTGGAATTTCGCCGCAAAAATTTGCTGCGCGATCACGATTTATTCGCCACCGGAGAAGAACTGGCTGACCTGCACTTTGACGAGCTCCTCGATCGAGCTGCGGCCGGTGTGAATTGGTCATTTCGCGACGTATCCTGGCTCAACCGAGATCTCTCCGCAAATAAGGGAAGTGCGCAGCGCCGCGGGAAGGGATTGGCGTTAGTCATCAAGGCAACTATCACACCTTCGACTTCGGCGGCAGCGCTAAAATTGAATGAAGACGGCAGTCTCAATGTTTTGACCAGTAGCGTGGAGTGCGGCCAGGGCGCAAAAACAGTGTTAGCGCAGATCGCCGCGCATGCCATGCAAGTGCCGGTCAGCTGCGTATCGGTTTCCGACCCGGACACCGACCTTACGCCCTACGATCAACAAACCAGTTCCAGTCGAACGACTTACTCGATGGGGGGCGCTATCGGAAAGTCCGCCGCCGACCTGAAACGCCAATTATTGGATTACGCGGCGGAGATCCTCGAAGCATCGGTGTATGATCTGATTCTGGAAAACGGCAGGATAACGGTTCGAGGTAGCTCCGATCGTTCGCTCAGCTATGGCGAGATTGTCCGGCGTAGCAATCAGGGAAACCTCATCGGCCGCGGCGCTTTTAGCACGCGCGGCGGCTTAGACCTGGAAACCGGACAGGGTATCGGATCGGTCCACTGGCACCACGGGGCCATTGGTTGCGAAGTGGAAGTCGATGTCGAAACCGGCAAAATCAAAGTCCTCTGCTTGAGTCCAAGCGTCTTCGCCGGCCGCGTCGTTAACCCGCGCCTATGCGAGCTGCAACTGGAAGGTTGCGCGGTTTTTGGTTTCGGGCAGGCGCTGTTCGAGGAAATGAGTTACGGCGATCACGGCCAACTGCTTAACGCAAACCTGGGTGACTACAACATTCCCTCTTTCGAGGACATTCCATGGAAATTAAATCCAATCGCGCTGGAACACGCCGGATCGGAAGATCTCCACGGAATCGGCGAGACATTATTGCCGCCGGTCATGGCGGCTATCGGAAACGCTGTTTACAACGCGGTGGGGGTGCGCATTCGGGATCTTCCTCTCACGGCGGAAAAAATATTGCGGGAACTGGGTCGGGCTGGCGCTTCATCACCGCATAGAAGTCTTCACGGCAACTGAGGTTGAAAATGAAACAAATCATCAAGCTCAACGTTAACGGCAGCGAAGAAGAAAAAGCGGTGCACACCCATCATACTTTGCTGGAAGTATTGCGCGACGAATATAAATTATTTGGCGCTCGTGAAGGCTGCGGTATCGGCATGTGCGGCGCGTGCACCGTACTGATCGACGGCAAACCGGCCAGCTCCTGCCTTCTCCTCGCCGCCTTGGCCGAAAGCAGAGAGATCGTCACCATCGAGGGACTTGGCGAGCCCGGCAAATTGCATCCGATTCAGCAGGCCTTTATCGATCACAATGCGTTTCAGTGTTCCTATTGCACGCCGGGTTTTATCTTGAGCACGAAAACCCTCCTGGCGGAGAATCCCAGCCCGACGGTAGAGGAAATCCGCCATTATCTAGCGGGAAATCTATGCCGGTGCGGCAGTTACTACAAAATTCAGGATGCGGTGCTGGATGCCGCGGCGCGTTTGCGCGGCGAAGGCTCCAACCCGGCGCGCCCGACATCCTAGGGCAGGATGCTTGCGTTTATATGGCGTTGAGAGCTCGGAGAGACGGAATCATTAGTTCAGTCATGACGACTTTGATCAAAGCGAGATCAGGAGGGTATGAGATGAAAAGAATTTCTTTTCCGATCCTGGCGATGTTTTTGTTTGTGACTACGGCACGAGGCGCGGAAGTGGAGGTGTTGAAGCCGAAGGGCAATCTCGAGATCAAGTTGGGCCATCCCTCATCTATTTCTCTCTACGACTTGCCGGCGGTGCTGACCCATGAACGGTTGAATCGAAACGGCTGGAACACGTCCAGCGTCGAGTTTACCCGCACCGATCTCAACGTTCAGGCATTGGCGCAAGGAACGATTCAGTTCGCCAACTCGCAAGTCATGG
>JAICHC010000157.1 GCA_025922795.1 Candidatus Binatia bacterium
TCCTGTTTCATCATCTTGATGACTGTCTTGTTTAAGGACGGCACTAGCATATAAGTCCCCAAAAAAAGCGATGAGACCCCTACGGTTAAGGTTCGGTTAGATCAAGAATCTTACCTGGCTCGAGACGGCACGCCGCTTAGTTGTCATTCCGACGCGAGAAAATTTTCTTGATGCGAAGGTTCGTGGCGCAAAGGAAGGAACACGACTCCAATACCTCGAGAATATTGACTTTACGACGGCGGAAGTATAACAGAACCAAGCACGCTGCGAAATCGCGCGCGCGGTGAACAATTCAGCGGAGGATCGACGTCGATATGACGATTTCGGAAATCCAGGCAAAGAGTGAAAGCTGGAACATGAGGATCATCGGCCATCATGATTTGAATGGTCACGGTGATGGCATGCAGCTGCTCAAGCAAGGGCGTTACGTTTACTTGGCGCATCTCGGCACTTCGCCAATGGCGCTGAGCATTATCGATGTGGCTGATCCGAGCGATCCGCGCGTGGTAACGCAGCTCCCACACGCGCCCAATACGCACTCGCATAAAGTCCAGATCGCCGGCGATATCTTAATCCAGAATCAGGAGCGGCCCTATTTTGACAGAAGTCTGCCCGCGAGCACGCCCAACGAAGCGGGTATTAAAATCTACAGCATCGAAAAACCCACCGAGCCGCGCGAGATCGGTTGGCTCAAACTTCCCGGCAAAGGCGTGCACCGCATGTGGTTTAGCGACGGCAAGTACGCGCATGTCGGCGCCATGCTGCCCGGTATCAAAGAGCGCGCTTATTTGATCACCGATATTTCAAATCCGACCAGTCCCAAAGAAGCGGGCCGCTGGTGGATTCCCGGGACTCAAGAAGGCGAGGAGACGCCGCCGGATTGGACGCCGTTTTCCGGCGAGCACTTTCATGTCCACGGCGCCATCCCGCACGGCAACCGGTCTTACGTTGCGCTGGTCGATGCCGGCATGGTGATTCTCGATATTTCCGATATCAGCCAGCCGAAAACGATCAGTCATATCGATTGGAGCCCGCCATTCGGCGGCTACGCTCACACCACCTTGCCTTTGCCCGGCAGAAAACTGGTTGTTGCCGTCGACGAGTCGGTGAAGTACGACTGTGCCGAGGGTGAAAAGCGGGTCTGGCTCATCGATATTCGCGAAGAGCGCAATCCGGTGATTGTCGGCACCTGTCCGGTGCCCGAAGGTGATTTTTGTAAGCGCGGCCTGCGCTTCGGGCCGCATAACGTTCATGAAATGCGTCCGGGCTCGTTCCAAAGCGAGAACATTATTTTTATTACCTATTATAACGCCGGACTGCGCGTCTTCGATATTAGGAATAAATTCCGGCCTGAGGAAGTAGGCTTTTTCATCCCGCCACCGCCTGACGGGCAGAAAGCGCCGATGTTCAACGATCTTTACGTCGACACCGATGGACTGATTTATGTATCGGACAGGATTAAGGGCGGGCTTTACATTTTGGAGTACACCGGGCCGAAGATTCACTAGGAAACGAAAACCAGTACGTCGGCAAAGGCAAGATCCTCGGGCTTCCCTTAGAGACGTACAAGACCTCGCTCAAGGGCAGCGGGAAAGGTCCAATGCAGATCACTGTGGGTGGGGCAATGTTTACACGTTGGCGCAAAACTGATGGCTGAGCATTTGCTCGTAAACGTCTTCAACATCGACGCGGCGCTGGCTGTAGGACGGGCAAAAGGAAGTTTTGCCGACCACGGGCTCGAAGTCGATGTGAGAGTGACGCCCAACTCGACCGATCAGATGCGCGGGCTCAGCAAGGGCTCGTGGCAGGTGGTGTCGACCGCTTTCGATAATGTGCTCGGTTGGTCGGGCCGCGAGGGGCCTGAGATAGTTGCCGTTGCCCAGGTCTCCGTCGGCAATACCCTCCCGGTCTATGTTCGACCCGAGATCAACAAATGGGAGGATCTTCGCGGCAAGGCGATGGCGGTGGACGCCGTCGACACAGCTTACGCGCTGGTGCTGCGCCGCGTGCTCCTGGCACACGGTCTCGAAATCGATCGCGGCGATTACACGCTGATACCGAAGGGCACGACCGGCTACCGTTTGGATTCAATGATCCAGGGTGAAACTTTCGCCGGCGTGTTAAACCCGCCCTGGGATGTTAAGGCCGAGGCGGCCGGCATGAAACGCTTCGCCGACCATCGTGAAGTGCTGCCGAATTATCCAGGCGGAGTGTTTGCCGTGAACCGGCGATGGGCCGGTGAAAATCGCGCGCTCTTGTTAAAGTATCTGCGAGCTTGGCATGACGCGCTGCGCTGGGCTCATGATGAAAAAAATCGCGACGAGGCGATCAAGATTCTCGCCGTCGCGGAGAAGATCGAAGACCAAGCCGCGGCCAACCGGTTGCGTCAGTCGCCCAGAGACGGGCGCTTGAATCTGCCCGGGCTTCTAACCGTGCTTGATCTGCGCGTGCAATTCGGCCTTACTCCTGCGATGGGCAAAGATTTAGCGAATTATTATGACGAGAGTTTTTACCGTGAGACGTCTAATAACCGATAGCCATTTTGAACGACAAGAAGGAGGAATACGATGAAGATAGTATTGACCAGAATCGTCGGTGTTTTCCTGGGACTGATGGTCGCGCTGACGGGAACGAGCTTTGGCGCGGCCTCGTCCATAGACGGGTTAATCGCCGGTGCGAAAAAAGAGGGCGTCATCGAGTTCTACGGCCCGTCCACTCTCGGTCCCGAAGGAGCTCAAGCTCTGGCGGACGGCTTCAATAAGAAGTACGGCTTGAATATCAAACTGAACTTCAGCCCATCCGGCAATATGACCCGGGACACGGCTAAGATCGTCGGTATGTCGGCTTCGGGACAACCGCCCGAGTGGGACATCATGGTCGTCACCGACGCACACCACGGCTCATTGTGGTTGAGAAAGTTGCACCAACCTTTCGACTATGCGGCCGCCGGAGTGAACAAAGACCGAATCGAGTATGATCGAGGCACGGTCTCCGTGGCCAACCAGTTTGCTCTGCCGACCTACAACAGCAAGCTGGTTGCGGCAAAGGACGTACCGACAAAATGGGAAGATCTGCTCGACCCGAAATGGAAGGGCAAGCTTGGCGTCATCAACTCGACCCACCACTGGGGGCGCCTGGCCGCGGGTCCCTGGGGCGATGAGAAGACTTTAGACTTCGTCAAAAAACTTTCCGCCCAGAAACCGCTGCTGACCCGCGCCGGGGAAATGGCTCAACGCTTGATCTTGGGAGAGGTGCTGGTGTCGGCGACGTTGCAAGACAGCCAGCTTCATGAGTCGCAAAAATCGGGCGCGCCGTTGGCTTTTGCCGACAAAGTGCAGCCGGTGATCTCGCCGGAGTATCACGTCGGCCTGTTGAAAGGCGCGCCGCATCCGAATGTGGGTCATCTGTTCGTGATCTTCATGGCCTCACCGGAAGTGCAGGAAATCTGGAAAAAGCACACGGGCCATTCGTCGGCGTATGTTCCAGGCACCGACGCCTATAAGTTCGCCCAGGGCAAGCAAGTGGTTTATATGAAACAGGACCAAGCCGCCAAGGTCGATAAGATATCGCGGCAGATCGGCAAGATTCTCGGTTTCAATTGAGATCATCCACATGCCGCTGACGGCATAGGGAGCCGCCTATGAAGGTAGAAACTCGCAATCAATCCGCCGTGGGCGCGTGGGAAGGGTTTTCCCGTTTCCTGCCCCAGGGCGTGACGTTGTTCGCGACGGGTCTTTCGGGGTTTTTAGTCATCTTGATCGGGTTGCCGGTAGCGATGGTCATTCTGATGAGCCTTCGCACCGGCTTCCCGGGCGAAGACGTGCCGTTCACGCTAGAAAACTTCGCCACGGTTTACTTGACGCCGCAAACTTACGAGATTCTGCTCAACACGCTCTTCTTCGCGGTTTCGAGCGTGTCGATCACGCTATTGATCGCCGTCCCGCTGGTTTGGATCCTCATGCGGACGGACATTCCGTTTAAGAAAACCATTTACGTACTGCTAACCATTGGTATTCTCATCCCGGTTTTTCTCCGTACGATTGCCTGGATCTTGCTGCTCAGCCCGCGCATCGGCCTCGTCAACAAATGGTTGCAAGAGTTGTTCGCCCTGAGCAGTCCGCCGCTTAACCTGTACAGTTTGACCGGTATGGCGTTCGTGCAGGGCGTTTCGTTTGTGCCGGGGGCGTTTTTTATGTTGGCGGCGGCGTACCGCTCGATGGACCCCTCGTTGGAGGAGGCGGCCTACACTTCCGGGGTCGGTAAGTTGAAGACGTTTTTAAAAATCAACATCCCGATTACCTGGCCGGCTATTGCCGCCGTAATGGTTTATTTGTTTATGACGGCCATTGCGGTCTTTGAAGTACCGGCAATCATCGGCTTGCCGGCGCGGATCCACGTTCTGAGCTCGCTCATATTCACCTCGACGACGCCGTCAACCGGACTGCCGGAATATGGCATGGCTGGGGCCTACGGCGCGATCATGCTCGTGCTCGGGCTCACGCTTGCCGCCCTGTACGTTCGCCTGGTCAAGCAAGGGAAAAAGTACACGGTCATCACCGGACGCGGATATCGACCCAGAGAGCTCGCGCTCGGGCGCTGGAAGTGGCCCGCGCTCGGTTTTGTTTTCTTTTATCTCGCGATCGAGGTTTTTATTCCGTTCGCGGTTTTGCTATGGGCCTCGCTGCTGCCCTATTTGCAGCTGCCGTCGGCGGAAGCTTGGTCGTCGCTGACCCTTAAACATTATATCGAGATCCCAGCCAATGTCGGCCCGCGGCCGTTCATCAACACGCTCATTCTCATGCTTGCCGTGCCGACCATCACCATGTTGTTAAGCGTGCTGGTGTCGTGGATTGTGATCAGAACCCAAGTCTCGTTCCGCGGCTTTCTCGACACCCTGGTTTTTATTCCGCATGCCGTGCCGGGCATTCTCATGGCGGTGGGACTTGCTTATTTAGGACTGGCTTACCGGGATTATTTTCCCTTGTATGGTACGGTTGCGATCATCGTTCTAGCTCATACCATCAACTGGATCGCTTACGGCACGCGAACCACCAACAGCGTCATGATCCAAGTCCACCGCGAGTTGGAAGAGGCCGGCCGGGTCTCGGGCGCGTCGGCGCCGCGAGTGTTGGGCAAGATCATTCTACCGCTGATCGCCGCCGGAGTGCTCAATAGCTGGATCTGGATCGGCATGCTCTCTTATCGCGAGGTCACGATGTCGCTGACTTTGCTGACGCGCAACAATGTCGTCATTTCCACCGTCGTCTGGCAATTTTGGGGAAGCGGGTGGATACCTCAGGTGGCCGCGTTGGGAGTGATCTTGATCCTCTTTGCGACGCTCGTGGTCGGCACTGTGCGGTTTGCGTTGTCTCGTATCGGAGAGATCGGCTCGGCAAGCTAGAAAAATGGAGTATTGGAGTGATGGAGAGTGGAGTGATGGGTGCAATGCTTCAATATTCCAGCACTCCATCGCTCCAAGAGGATTGTTACCTTGATCAGTATTAGAAAGCTCCGCAAGACTTTTCACGCGCAACAGGGGGTTGTGAATGCGCTGCGGGATATCGACCTGGAGGTGTCCGAGGGAGATTTTTGTGTTCTACTGGGTCCGAGCGGATGCGGCAAGACAACCACTCTAAGATGTGTTGCCGGACTTGAAAGGCCGGATGCGGGAGAAATTGAAATCGCCGGGCGCTTGGTCAATGCTCCTGCCTCGCGAGTCTACGTTCCCGCCGAGAAGCGCGCGATCGGCATGGTCTTTCAGTCGTATGCGATCTGGCCGCACATGAACGTTTTTCAAAACGTCGCGTTTCCTTTGACCCAAGGCCAGAAGCGCGTCTCTAAATCGCAGGTCGGCGATCGGGTGCGAGCGGCGCTCAAACGAGTGCAGCTGGATGGGCTCGAAGACCGGCCGGCTACCGACCTGAGCGGCGGGCAACAGCAGCGGGTTGCGATGGCGCGCGCCATGGTGACCGACTCCAAGGTGCTGTTGATGGACGAGCCGCTCAGCAACTTGGACGCGCGCTTGCGTGAGCAGATGCGCGTGGAGTTGCGCAAGATAACGAAATCGATTGGGGTGACCACTCTCTACGTCACCCACGACCAAGCGGAAGCTCTCAGCCTGGGCGATAAAGTGTGTGTTATGAATCACGGCGAGATCCTGCAGATCGCCTCGCCGAATGAAATCTACGCGCGGCCGGCGAACCTGTTTGTCGCGCAGTTTGTCGGCGAGATGAATTTCGTCAAGGGTGCGGTGACCGGACCCGGAAAGGTCGAGTCGCCCCTGGGCGTGATCGCCGCGACCGTGCCGAACGGCGTGACCACGGGGGCAGAGGTGACTCTCGCGATTCGTCCGGAGCATATTGATGTATTACCCGCACGGAGCGACGGGGTCGCTGCCGGCACCGGCAGAGTGACCAGCCGCAATTATCTCGGCGACTCGGCGCTGCTCGAAGTCGAAGTCAACGGCGTGACCTTACTTGCGAAGCTCGCCGGCGACACGGCGCTAACTGTCGGTCAAAACGCTGCTGTCGAACTGCCCGCTCACCGTTGGCACGTGTTTCCGTGAAAGCAGCCTCCGGGTTTCATTATTAGTGAATACGGCGTTGACTTTGCCTCTTAGTCCCTCCTGTCAGCTAACCATCCAACGCTTGTCCGATTGCTGAAAAACTCCGGGTGCGGGGCTGCTCAAAAGACTCACAGCGACGGGCACAACGCAGTCAATTAGTGTTTTTCAGCGGCGTTAATGCCGCCTTGCAGTCCCGTCACGTCTATGCGATAGGAAGAAATTCCAACTGAGAAGGAA
>JAICHC010000158.1 GCA_025922795.1 Candidatus Binatia bacterium
GTGGATCGGATGCTAGCCGATGACGCTCAGACGCTTTGCCTGGGCTTGGAACGAGTCGTCCCTTCGTCTCCAACAAACCCTGTTGTCTAGATACTTATGAACTCCTTAATAATTTAATCTCATTCGCGAGGAGGATTTGAACATGGGCTATACATTGGAAACATTCGCCGCGGACGTACATAAGGTACTGCGCGAGGATCCCAGTCGGACCGGCAGAGAAAAAGTACGGGCGTTGGTGCTGGAAGCCCTCAAAGACGAAAAGTTTATCCAAAGCTACGTGAACGACAACACACCCGATCGTCAGGTCATCTATGAAGACGCGGAGCTCGGTTTCTGCGTGTGTGCCCACGTCAATCGCGACGCCCGAGAGGCGAATCCGCACGACCACGGCAGCTCCTGGGCGATCTACGGTCAGGCCTTCGGCGAAACCGAAATGAGCGATTGGGAAGTTATCGAGCCCGCCGCTGAAGGCAAGCCGGGAAAGGTTCGCCGCGCCAGAGTGTATACGCTGAAACCCGGCATGGCGCATATCTACAACGAGGGCGACGTACACTCGCCCAAGCGAGTCGCGGCCACCGGCTTGCTGCGCATCGAAGGAAAGGACACGGCGAAGATGAAGCGCTTGCCCTACAAGGCGGTATAGCCGCGCACTCGCCATCGATAAGCACGCCAAGGGCTCAGCCGCCGCGAGAAACGGCATGGCGCGCGCAGTGAACCGCCGATCTGTCCTGGTCTCTACATCAGGTTTGTTCCGCGCCCCTTATCCGGCTTCTTCCGAATGCGCCGGATCGCGCTTGACAGTGACCAAGCGCGGGGAAGGCGGCCCAATGTGAATATGCGCGCCGGTGGACATGCGTGAAATTTTTCCGCGAAAAGCGGTAAAGGGAATACGGGCGCGGCGCAAGTAAGCCATCAAGCCGCGCCCTTCGGCGCTGTCCGGCGGCAGGGCGACATCGACTGCATCGCTATGATCTAGCCCAAGGTGATCGTGAGTGGGCGATTGCCCCAGGGCGCTGATCGGCAGCGGGCGGCCGAACTGCTTACGAAAAAAAGTATCGACCTTCTCTACCTCATCAAGCGACCAGCTTGTTGCGCCATCGTAGCGGATCAGCCTGGCTCTTGCGCGATAACGTTTCCGCGCCGGGCGTTTTGCTTTTTCGGCGCTATCGTCAACCCGCGAAGGGGCGCGCTCGTGCTCGGTCAGTTGCCGAATTCCCTCCGTCGAACGCATATGAGCCAGAGCCCACTCGCTTTTTTCCAGCTCCAATTTTGAAATCAGATCCCTCTCGTACAGTTCTTTCTTGATTTCTAGGACCGCAATTTGGTCCTGGATTTTTTTCTCACGCAGCGGCAAAGACTCGTTCATCGGCCGTCGGAAGGCTTTCTTTCGTTCGATCAGCATTGTCCCGATGGCCGACAGCGTCATCGGCGACAGATGAGCCGGCGTTGAAAGCGCGCCCTGGGTAGGCGCATGCTTGTTGGGGTCCTCGGAGATAGTCGCCAAAGAACAAAGAACCGTAAGTCCCGTCATCGGGACCATGAGGAAGGCTCTTTTCATCGTTCAACCATGATGTTGGACTCCGCAAATACCAGGTAATGAAAAGAACAGGTGCCGGGATCGTACGCCGCCGGTAAAATCAAGCAGGCGAGAAACCAAATTACATGCCAGCAATAATGGCGCTCCAATCAAAGATTTAGGCGCATACTTTCCTCCATTGGGACCGGTCGCGGGCTTCAGTTATGTCTCGACCCAGGGACGGTAATCAGACTAGACCGTACCGGATGTCGGATTCTTGGGCTGGGACAGACGCTTACCGGATAGCGAGTCGCTATCGCTGGTGTGGCGCTGCAGCGAATTCAAGCGAAGGAGAAAAACCCTTACAGCCTTTGTTCCAACGGCCGCGACTCGTGGAAATCGGCCATCGATTACCGATGGATTCGCCGGAAAGAACCGGCGCGTCGAACGATATCCCCTGTGCGCACTGTTAGCGCTTAAACAAACTCTCAAGGCCGCGCCGGATCAAATCATCGGTCGAGTTTCTCTGGTTTCCCTGGTCGGGCGCGATCTTCCTGTCCTCCGCACGCTCCTTGCCGCCGAGAAAACGGTTCTGCAACTCTTCGGCTCCCCTGCGCATGAAGCCGCGCTGCACCACCTGCCCAAGAAAATTGCTGTCCGGCCTTGGTTTTACATTGGGCAACGTTCCCGACAGGGTGAATGGGATTTCCAGCTGGCCCTGGTTGTTCAAGAGATATTTGATCTCGCGCGCGGAATGGCTCAAGTCGGCAGAGAGACGCTGGGAAAAGCTCAAGGTGGCGCGCATATCGACCCGGCGGTTGAAATCGGCCCAGCCTTTTCCCTGCACAAAAAACTCGGCGGCAGCCATGCGCAGATTTTTGATATTGATCCGGCCGTCCGCCAGGTCGAGCAACGTTTTCAGTTCTTTGAACTCCGTATCCTTGGCTGTGAACGTCTCCGGGTATTTTTGGCGCAGCGACGGACTGATGATGACGTTGGTCAATCCGGGCACGCCGGTGATACCGGTGAGCACGCTCTCGGCGACGTTGAAGTTGTGCACGGCGCCTTGCAACACCTCAGCTTCACCTTGGCCGCGCAGATTCGGTTTGATCTCCTCCCAGGTTTTGCCGCTGCCGGATAATTTCATGTCGGCATTCAGCCGTCCACGAATATCGCGTTCGGCCTTGGCGTCGAGCGCCGTGTACAGCTCCTTTACGTCGATGCCCTGAGCCTTCGACGCAAAGGAAAACCGCGGCGTGGCATCTTTGAAACCATATTCGCCCTCCACCTGCAGCGCGCCGCTCAATGCATTGACGCGCAGGCTCCGGATGTTGGCGACTTTGTCCGCTAAAGAAAGCGCGGCGTCCAGGTTTTTATAGGCGACGTTATAAAGCGTGCCGTCGGCCGAGGTGAGCTTGCCCTGATACGTCATGTTGCCGTTGGCCATATTGAACCGGCCCTCGCTGCGCAGATTGCGGATAACATCCCCTCGACGCTCCTCGGCTAGCGCCGTGGTGTAGTCGGCGGGCCACAGCTCCGGCGTAGAAAGCTTGTAAGAAAGAGTCAGCGGTGCAAATCTCTCGACCGCCGCGCCGACGCGGATGCGTGATTTTCCCAAGCTCAAGGTCATTTCGTCGATGTCCGCTCTTTGCCCGCTGAACTGGATCCTGGTATCGAGATTCTCGATCGGCTTGGGAAAGTCCGGCGGCTTTGCGCTGGCATTTTTCAACGTGAGAACGCCCTGCACCTGCGGGGCTGCGCCGTTGCCGACTTTGCCGCGCATGGTCGCCTTGAGTTCCATGGTTCCCGCGAGTTGATAGCTGGCGATGGCGGGAACGATCCCGTCCCAGCCGTCCAAAGAAGCCGGCTTGGAATCGACCGAAAGATTGACGACCGGGCTGTTGCCGAGCTGAATGTCGCCTGCACTGGCCAGTTCCAATGTGTGCAGCTTGAGAAAGCCTTTGCGGATGGCGAGTTTATTGCCTGTGTAGCGCGCGTCCGCCGAAAGCGTCAACGGGATGCCGGCAGGTTTCTGAAATGTGCCGCCATAACGAATCGCGGCGTTATTGCCTTCGACCGCGCCGTTTAGCGCCAAGTCCTTGAGCGTGCCCTTGAATTTCAGATCCTTGACCCGAAAGACGCCGGAAAGATCAAGCTCCTTGGGCAAAACCTTTTTTAAATTCGGTGCCGCAGTTTTCAAGCGCGTCATATCCAGCGGATCGATATCGAGTTTGATGTCCAATGGCACCTGATTCAATTCGCGACCGGCGCCCAGCGGGCCGAATCTGCCGCTGAGATTTAAGTTTTGTTTATCGGCATACACGGCCGCGGCGAGTCTGACGGAGACCGGCTGATTGAAATCGAAATCTTCCACTTTGAGATCGATCTGCCGTACCTGCAGGTCGGTACCGTCTTTGCGGTCAATGTAGCGCACATCGCCCCCGGAAATATCGATCAGTGAAACCAGCAAAGCGGCCGGCGTGTCTTGCTCGGGCTTCCGTCCTTTCTGCTCTTTCTCCGCACCTTTCTTGGCTTTGTCTTGAGCGATCGTCGAGAAGTTGAAAACGCCGGCTTTATTGCGGATAACGCTAATGACCGGGTCGTGCAATATGACTCTTTTCACCTCGAATTCTTTTCTCAACAAAGGCCAAAACTTGAGGTTAACTTGCAGATCTCTGGCGCGAACGAATTCCTTGGACGAAAAGTCCGGGTCGTCGGCCATGACAAAATTACTCAGGCGCACACCGAGGCCGCTAACGAAGGTCGCCTCCACCTCGCCCACCGAGATCTTACGGCCGAGAGCTTGTTCAGCTTGGCTAATCAAATAGTCTTTGTTGCGCGCGATCAGTGAATTGACATTGAGCACCAGCGCGACCACGACAACAACGAACAAAACGATCAAAACCGCGCCGCCGATGATCCATTTACGCATACTTGCTCTCCTCACCGTGAATATGAATTTTCGACCGCTGCGTCGTGGTAAGTCAAGAAATTAGATCGAAAAAATAGCGTTTCATAATCGCAATCCGTTTTCCAAGAGCCAACCCCGATCAGCCGCTGCCTTCAACCCCCAAGACGCCGCGCGGGCGATGCTGAACGCGAGACATCAGCATAGAGAATATCGCGTAGGGTCCCAAAGCCTCCTTAAGAAAGCCGGGTTTACGTCCTAATAATCAAACGGCACGTCAACCGGCGGTCCTCGGTTGCGCTCGATCTTCGGTTGGCCGCCGTCAAGCGAGCGGCTCGAGTTCCTGCAACAACGTCGGCAACAGCTCGGAGACCGTGGGGTGAATGTGCATCGCCCGGCTGACCGTCGTATACGCGGCTTTGGCGTACATGACATCGAGCAGAACGTGAATCACTTCGTCGCCGCTAACGCCGAGAACCGCCGCGCCAAGAATCTCTTTACTCTCGGCATCGACGATCACTTTCATGAACCCCTGGGTCTCGCCTTTCTCCACCGCGCGCGCGACGCGCGCCATCGGTCGAGTGGCGACCAGCGCCTTGCGCCCGGAAGCCTTAACTTGCGCCGCAGTCATGCCGGCGCGACCGAGCGGCGGGTCCGTGAATAACCCGTAGGCCATAACCCGATCCGACACCTTGCGCCGATCATGTTCGAACAGATTTGCCGCGACGATCTCGTAATCATTGTACGACGTGTGCGTGAACGCCCCCTTGCCGTTGCACTCACCGACTGCCCAGATGCCGGGAACGTTGGTACGCAGCTGGTCATCCACTCTGATATAGCCCGCTTTATCGGTCTCAACCCCGGCCTTATCCAAGCCCACGTCCCCGGTGTTCGGCACCCGGCCGACTGCAATCAAGAGGTGCGAGCCTTCCACTTCACGGCTTTCCTCGCCGCAGTCGAGTCCCACGACAATGCGCTCGCCTGCTTGGCGCGCGGTCATGCACTCTGCGTTTAGCTGGAGCTCGATGCCTTCGCCTTCGAGGATCTCCTGTATAGTCGCGCTAACGTCCTCGTCTTCACGGGCGATCAGACGCGCGACCTTCTCGACGATCGTGACTTTTCCCCCGAAACGCCGGTACATCTGGCCGAACTCCAGGCCGATGTAGCTGCCGCCGACGATGATCAGGTGCTCCGGCAAGAAATCTACGTCCATCATGCTCGAGTTGGTAAGATACCGAATCTTCTCGAGCCCGGGCATGGGCGGCACGAACGCGCGCGCGCCAACGTTGATGAATATCTTGTCGGCTTCGAGCAGATCATCGTTGACTCGCACCGTGTGCGCGCTCTCGAAGCGCGCGTGACCGTGGTAAACCTTTCCGTTGGCAAGGCCGCGCATCCAACTTTCCACGCCTTCTCTGGAGCGGCCGGCAATTTCATCCTTGCGTGCCTTGACCCGCTTCATATCGACGCGAACTTGCTTACCGATCTCGACGCCATATTCAGCGGCGCGCCGTGCCAGGTGCGCCGCGTAGGCGCTCGCAACCAAAGTTTTGGTTGGAATGCAGCCGGTGTTAACGCATGTGCCGCCAAAGTGCTTGCGCTCGATGATCGCCACCTTCATGCCGGCATCCGACAGACGCGCCGCCAGCGGAGGTCCGGCCTGCCCTGCGCCAATCACGATCGCGTCAAAATGTGAGGTCATAGGTCATCCCTCCCCTTGCAATTCAGACCGCCCACCAGCAGCATCATTCACGCAAAAGTCTGAACTCTATTTCATCCAAATGCAATTTAACCGCGTAAGAGTCTAAAATGAAAGCAATCGGCGCGATTTAGCATTGCCGTGTCATCAATCCTGCTGCGGCGGGACAATTTCGACAAGATTCATACAGACGTGATGGACAAATGGTCGCTTTATGTCCGCAGAACAGCACGATCTTCTCGAGTGGTCTGACTTTGACAAATGGTATAGTTTATGCGCTTGGTCACGGTATGAAGTGGCGAAAACGCATTAGACGGACATCGATAATCCTGACCCTCTACGGCATCGGCCTACTCGAGGCCTACTACCTTCCCAAATACGGCATTGAGTGGATGCTTATTGGGATCGGCACAACCGCAGTTCTAGCGGGCTTCTGGATGCGCAAATCTTGGGATGCGTGACGACTTCGTTCCGCGCCGTCATACAGCGCGCAGCGCGCGCGCCCAAACGGCCGCGAACGCCTCGAGCTCTTCAAGCCCTCGCTTCGGTCTTCGCCGAGCAATGGCGTAGCCATCGTTGTTGCGATCATCGGCCTGCGCTAAACGGTAACACCCATCACCCGAAATGCCTGTCGAGAAGTCTTTTCGCTTTGCCGCAAATAGACAGCGCTGATCATCGA
>JAICHC010000159.1 GCA_025922795.1 Candidatus Binatia bacterium
CGCGACACCTGCGAGGCGCCTTGAATCTTAAGCTCACGCACGTAGGGCTTTTCTTTAACCGCATAGGTGAGTACGCCGTCGGCCGAGAGCTCGGCATGCACATCATCGAAAAAGCCCATCCGATAGATCGCCTTCACATCCTGTTCGACCGTGGCAGAATTGAAAGGCTCGCCGGGACGGCTTTTCAAATGCAATCGAATGCCGTCGTCTTCGACGCGCAAATTACCGGAAATTTTTACGTCCTTGAGTAGAACTTTTTCCTGACCCCAGGATTTGACGGTGAGACCGGCACTCACAACCAATGCCAATAAAACGCAACCCAAACTCGGAACGGTTTTTCCGCCGTGGTTAGATGTCATGGGAAGAAATCGGCTGACCTAAAAGTGCCAATTTTTCTAATTATTTAGCAAACACAGGCAGTTTTGTAAAGGTAATTTCGTAACATTCGTTAACCCAAGAGGAGCTCGCCGTCTTTGAGCTCGGCGCGGCGTCCAATCTTGTCCGCGAATTCGCGATTATGCGTGGCGATGATCAAAGCAATTCGGTTCTCCTCGTTGAGGCGAAATAGCAGATCCTGCACCTCTTCGCCTATGCGCAGGTCCAGCGAACCGGTGGGCTCATCGGCCAGCACCAATCGAGGTTTTAAAATCACCGCGCGCGCCACGGCCACCCGTTGCTGCTCTCCCCCTGAAAGCTTACCCGGTCGGTGGGTCATGCGATCTTTCAAGCCGACCCTCGCTAGCAGCTGCTCCGCCTCGCCGCGCGCTCGGGTCACTTCCATCCCCTGAATCAACGCCGGAAGCATGACATTTTCCAGTGCCGAAAAATCGGGCAAGAGATAATGAAATTGGAAAACAAAGCCGAGCTCGCGATTGCGAAATTGGCACAGCGCCGTCTCGTCATTCAACGGCAGCTCACGGCCGGCATAAAAGATCTTGCCACTGGTCGGCCGATCGAGGGTGCCGAGAACGTGGAGAAGCGTACTCTTGCCGACTCCCGACTCACCGACCACTGCCAAACGCTCACCCTCGGCCAAATCCAAATTCAACCCGCGCAAAACATGGATCTCGGCGCCGCCTTCGACAAACGATTTATGTAAGCCGCGCACCGATAGCAGATTATTCATAGCGGATGATTTCAACCGGATCGAGCTTGGCCGCTTGGCGCGCGGGGTAAATACTCGCCAACAAACAGACCACGAAGGAGGCGCAGGCCACCAGGACGAAATTGCTCATGTAGATTCGCACCGGAACCGTCGAAATCAGAAACACGCCGTCAGGCAGTTTGAATTGATACTGCGAAATCAAACCGCAAACGAGCAAGCCCAGGATCACCCCCGAAATCGTACCGACAATGCCGATCAGACATCCCTTGAGCAAAAAGATCCGGCGAATACTCTGCTGGGTGGCGCCCATGGATCTAAGAATCGCAACATCCTTTTTCTTCTCCATCACGACCATCACCAGTGTGGAGACGATATTGAACGCGCCGATCAGCACCATCAGCAGGAGCACCAGGAAATACACCGTCTTTTCCAACTCCAGCGCCGAGAATAAATTGGGCCAGAGCCGGGTCCAGTCCTCGGCAAAATAAGGAAAGCCGAGTTGACGCTGCAAGCGCTCCGCCACCTCGCGCGACTGGTTAACGTCGCTGACGCGCAGTTCGATACTGGTCACGGCGCCGGGCAGCTCAAAAAACTTCTGTGCCTCGGCTAGCCCCATGAAGACCAAAGTCGAGTCGATTTCACTCATTCCGGTCCGGAGCACGCCGGTAACCACAAAACGGCGCACTTTGGGAATCACGCCAATGGCGGTCGGGCTCCCCAAAGGAGACACCACTTGCACCGCACTGCCTTGGAAGACGCCCAGTTGGTTGGCCAATCGTTCACCCAAGATGATCCCGGGAAGAAGCACCGTGCGGTCCTCGACGGCGACCGGATGTTGAGTCTCGAGTGCGGCTAAGCTGCCTTCTTTAAGAAAACTTTGGACATTGACCACGTCGTTCACCCGGTCCGGGTCGACCCCGCGAACTACGACGCCCGAGACGCGCGTGCCCGCCGTCAACATCACCTGCCCATAAATCGTCGGCGAAGCGGCCACAACGGCATCTTCGCTCTTCACCTGCTCGACCACTTTTTCATAGTCCTGCATGGGTTCGCCGGATCTCACGATCGCGATATGGGCGTTGATGCCGAGCAAGCGGTCGCGCAGGGTTTCCTCAAACCCGCTCATCACCGCCATGACGACATTCAACGTCATCACCCCGATCATGACGCCGAGCACAGAAATCACCGTGATCAGCGAAATGAACGTTTCGCGCCGGCGCGCCTGCAGATAACGCAGGCCGATAAATAATTCGTATTTCATTCGAATGAAAAGATCCTCTATGTGCGCTGCGGGCGAAGCAACGGGAAAAGAATTACGTCGCGAATTGACGGCGAATCGGTGAACAGCATCACCAGCCGGTCGATGCCGATGCCCTCGCCGGCAGCCGGCGGCATGCCGTACTCGAGCGCGCGCACGTAATCGTCATCGATCGGGCTGGCGGTATCGTCGCCGGCTTTGCGCGCTTCCATTTGCTCCAAGAATCGTTGTCGTTGATCCGCGGGATCATTGAGTTCGGAGAACGCATTGGCGAGCTCGCGCCCCCCGATATAAAGCTCGAAGCGGTCGACCAGCGCCGGATTTTTTTCGTTTTTGCGCGCGAGGGGCGACACCTCGATTGGATAGCCGGTGATAAACGTCGGCTGGATCAGCCGCGCCTCGGCGACTTCTTCAAAGACTTCTACAAGAACGTTTCCGTAGGATGCGCTCAAGTCGACGTGTAGCTGCTTGCGCGCGCAAAATTGCCGGAGTCCTTCTAAACTGCCGAGTTCCTCCTCCTTCGCGCCGCCGTGCGCGACGATGGCTTGGGCGATCGACAGGCGGCGCCACGGTGGCGTGAGATCGATCGCGTGATCGCCGTACTTGATTTGCAAGCCGCCACAGACTTCACCGGCCAACGCGGCAAAAAGGTCCTCCGTGAGCGCCATCAGATCATCAAAGGTCGCGTAGGCTTGGTAGAACTCAAGCATGGTAAACTCGGGGTTGTGTCGCACCGAGATGCCTTCGTTGCGAAAGTTTCGGTTGAGCTCGAAGACTCGCTCGAAACCGCCGACCAGCAGCCGCTTCAAAAACAACTCCGGCGCGACCCGTAAATAAAGATCCATATCGAGGGCATTATGGTGCGTGATGAACGGCCGCGCCGCCGCGCCGCCGGGGATCGCTTGCATCATCGGCGTCTCGACTTCGAGAAAATCGCGATCTTCGAAAAAGCGCCGGAGTGATCGAACGATTTTGGAGCGCTTTTCAAATACTTGGCGCACCTCCGGATTTACCATCAGGTCGAGATAGCGGTGACGGTAGCGCGCCTCGACATCCGCTAGGCCGTGCCACTTCTCCGGCAGAGGTCGCAGACACTTGCTCAGCAGCCGAATCTCATGAGCTTCGAGCGTCAGCTCCTTGGTTCGGGTGCGAAACAGATGGCCCTCGGCGCTGACGATATCCCCCACGTCCAATCCGCGAAACAAACCGTACATCTGTTCGCCGACGGCGTTCTGCTGGATGTACACCTGCAGACGCCCCCGGCGGTCCTGTAAATGAAAAAATGACGCCTTGCCCATGCGGCGGATCGCCATGATCCGTCCCGCCACTCTGATGTCGTGCGGCGCCGCTGCGAGAGCTTCGTCGCTCGCCGCAGCAAAACTGGCGGCAATCGCCGACGCCGAAAAAGTGGGTTTGAAGTCGTTCGGATAGACCGGGACGCCGGCCGCTTTCAATTTCTCGAGCTTCTGCTTGCGGACTTCTACTTGTTCGCTGCTCTCTTCGCCGGGAGACGGCGCGTTGTCGATCATCGCATACCCACATTCTCGCCCGGCGTCATCGGCACAACGAGTTTTTCAACCTGGACGCTGAAACCGGGAAAGGATTACAAACCAAGATTCTTGCAGATCGCTTGCACGGAGTAGGCTTTATTGAGCGAATAGAAATGCACTCCCGGCACGCCGAATGTGATCAATTGCTCGCACTGGCGCGACGCGTACTCGATACCCATCTCCACCGCTGCGCCGTCGTCGTTCTCGACCTTCGCCAGTTCTTTATCCAGCTTGGGCGGAATCTTCGAGCAGCATAGCGCGGCGAAACGCCGCACCTGCGGCGCCGAAAGAATCGGCAACACTCCCGGCACGATCGGAACCGTCATGCCGAGTTTCCTGAGATCCTCGACAAAGCGAAAATAATCGTCATTGTCAAAAAACAACTGAGTAATCACCGCGGCTGCGCCGGCGTCGACCTTTTCTTTGAGAAATCGTAGATCGGCTGCCCGGCTGGCGGCGCGCGGATGACACTCGGGAAAGCCGGCAACCGCGACGGAAAAACATCCAAAGCCCGTGGCCTCCCGTACCAGCTCGATGGCGTGATGAAAACCATCGGGATGAGGGCGCCAATCGGTCATGCCTTGGGGCGGATCGCCGCCGAGGGCCAACACGTTTTCGATGCCCTTTTCCTTGAGCCGGGCAAGAATCGCGCGAGCCTCCATTTTGGACTGGCCGACCACGGTCAGGTGACACATGACCTCCAGGCCGCATTCGCTGTGGATGGATTCAACCAAACCTACGGTCTTATCGCGCGTGCTTCCGCCCGCCCCGTACGTGACAGAACAAAAGCCAGGATTGAGCCTCTTGATGATGGCGATTTCGCTAAAGAGGTTTTCCTCGCCCTTTTCTGTCTTTGGAGGAAAGAACTCAACCGAGAGGGTCAACCCAGATCGGGCATAGAGGTCGGCCAGCTTCACGCAAATCCTTGATGACAACCTTCGGCGTTACACACTCTTAGCACAACGTTTTGCGACCGACAATTGCCGGGTTGCTGAATCAGCCTTTTTCCGTACTTATCCCCTGTTCACCCGCTTGCGCGCGGCGATGGGATCGCACTCGGAACCGCATTCGGGAGTGATCAACGGTCGTAACGCATCCGTGTGATGAAGTATAGCCGATTTAATTTCGTCCGGCACTTCAAAAAAGTCCAGCGTTTCGTTGAGAATCTGGCGACGGCGAGCAAAATGGCCGCCCATGATCGGATGGTTTGCATGCACCTTTTCGAGCGGCCGACCTCGATAAACGACCTCCGCGCCGAGAGAACCGGCGGCGAGCTGAAATTCCAATTCCTTGAGACGGCGGCGGTCGGCGTTGCGAAAGAAAAATCCGATCATGCGATCGGCGAAGACGCGATCGACGAACGTATCGATGATCTCGCGCAGCCGGCTTTCGCCGCCCAGCTTTTCAAACAGACTCTGATCCATGAAATTAGCTAGAACTCGCTGATCAGCGGATTTGAGGGAGAACCTTCCAAACCTCACATCATGCCGAGCTGCAGGCGCGCCGCCTCAGACATTTTGCTCGGGTCCCACGGCGGCTCCCACACCAGGTCGATTTTGGCATCGCTGACCCCCGACACAGCCCGAATTTTGCTCTCCACTTCGGCCGGCAATGACTGCACGGCGGGACAATGAGGCGAGGTCAGTGTCATCTGGATCGTAACCGCGCCTTCGGAGCTTACTTTCACATCGTAAATCAAGCCCAATTCGTAGATGTTCACCGGAATTTCCGGATCGAAGCAGGTGCGCAACGCCTCGAGGATTTCTGCTTCAACAATTGTCTGGTTGATACTCTCCATAGATCACTGCACTCTCATAGCTCGACGCTCTTTGAAAGGAACCTACTCAATACCCAGCTGATGCTTGGCCTTGGGGGAAATCATGCTTTGATTCCACGGCGGGTCCCAAACCAAGTCGACATCGGCCTCACTCACCCCGGGAACCGCGAGCAGTTTTTTCCTGATATCTTCCTTCAAAAACTGGCCCATGCCGCAACCTTGCGCGGTCAATGTAAAGCGCACCGTGGCCTTGTGGCCGCCACTGCCGAGCGCTTCTGCACGGCAATCGTAGATCAGACCGAGATCGACGATATTGACCGGAATCTCGGGGTCGAAACAGGACCGCAATTGACTCCACACGCGTTCCTCGACGGATTCTTCAGGGTTAGCCGCTTCGCCGTACGCCGCAAAACCGCCTGGCGTCATGCCGAGCACCTCGGCATCCGCACCGTCGATCCGGACCATGAAGCCGTGATCGGTCATTAATGTAAAACCGCCGCCGAGCGCCTGGGTGACCCACACAGTTGAGCCGGCGGTGAGTGTCACCCTTTCACCGCTTGGTATCATGATCGCTGCACAGTCGCGTTTGAGAGTGATCGGTTTTTCATCCGTCATAGCCAGGCTCCCTTTGGAAAGCTTGTTCAATCATTCCGTCGTCGCCGGACGGGCCTCGCCCGCGAGCGCCGCGTTGACCGTGTGCCACGCCAGGCTCGCGCATTTGACGCGCGCGGGGAACTTGCACACTCCGGAAAGCACGGCGAGCTTACCGATTTTCGCCGCTCCGTCAGCGCCGCCCGCTTCACCGGTCAACATACGATGCACGCTATCAAACAAGTCGTGAGCAGCGGCCTCGCTTTTGCCCTTCAGCTCCGCAGTCATCATTGAGGCTGAAGCCTTGGAGATCGCGCAGCCCGAGCCCTGAAAGCTGATATCTTGAATCACGCCGCCTTCCAGCCGCAGAAACACGGTCACATGATCGCCACACAGGGGATTATACCCCTCTCCTTTGAGGTTCGCATCCGCCATCGCGCGATAGTTCCGCGGACTTTTATTATGGTCGAGAATGACTTCTTGGTAGAGATCGTCCAGATCCG
>JAICHC010000160.1 GCA_025922795.1 Candidatus Binatia bacterium
CCGCACATTTAAGAAGTGCCCGAACTGCAACGACCACCTGCCGCTCTCGACGCTTGTTTGCGATGCATGCGAGTACAATTTTCTCTCCGGGTCGAACGGACCGAAACATAAATTACTACCAGCACCTGACGCCGGGAGACTAACCGCTTAACCGAGCGGGTGCCCCGGAGAATCGCTCCGCGAACCATTGCCGATCCTTGGCATCGTCCGCCACCATTGCGAGCAACTGACTGCGGCCAGAAATCTGAGCCCGGTTTTTTACCGCGAGTCCGCTGGATTAAATTATCGGCTTAATCGATACGCACAATTCAGTGCATCACGCTGAAGTATACGCTCGTTTTGTTCGCGAAGACTCGCGCCGTCGACTAATCTCGCCTCGAATATTTTTCCCATGCGAAACGCTCCGCCGTCTCTCGCCATTGTCTCGATCGCTGTGTTTATCTGAGAGGGGTTAGCTTTCCGAGCGCAAGCAAACCCTTGATTTTTCTAGCTTGACTGATATGAGAAATGTTCACCCGAAGCGTAGTGCGCCTTTTTATAGTTCTGAAGCAGTGCGTTCGAGTGCGCGGGGCATTTAACGTTGACGAGGTAGAAGATCTTATGAGCCTTTCAAGTAAAGAGTTTGTCAAAGAAATTCAGCAAATGGTACGTAACAAGCACTCCAAGAATCATCCGATGATCGGCTTGATCGAAGAGGGGAAGCTTACGCGTGACCAATTGAAGGGCTTTATCGGCCAGTTCTATCTTTTTTTCCCGAAACCATTTCCAAAACCGATCGCGGCGATGCTCAGCCGCTGCCCGGACGATCCGGAATTGGAAAAGATGTGGATCGAAAACGTCGTCGAAGAAGGCACTGGCGAGATCACGGGTACAGATAGCCATAAGGGCCTTTTTATTCGCTTTGCCCAATCCTGCGGTTTTACGAGAGAGGAATTGGACGGCGTGCAGCCCCTGCCCGAAACTCAGGCGTTCTTGGATTGGCGTGAGCTCTTGATGTATCAAAGAAGCTGGCTTGAACTCTATGCCTGCCAGGGATTTTGTCTGGAGGGAACCGCAAATGAGCGGATGACGCGCATTGTCACTGGCTTAACGAATCATTATGGATTCAAACGGGATTCCGAGGATATTCGCTACTGGACTTTGCATATGGGAGTCGACGAGGAGCATATGAAAGTCGGACCCCTCGCTGTGGAGCGATACGCGATCAGCGAGCCGCAGCAAACCGCCGTGCGGAATTCGGTGCAAAAAACTCTCGATCAATTTTGGCTCGCCTTCGACGGTATTAAAAGAGCGTTTGTCGATGAAGATCCGCTGTACGCAAGCTGGCGGAAAGGGTTTTAAGGGGCAACTCCATGGAAATGGTCGATCTCTCCCGGCTTATTTATGACGGCATGCCGAAGATCCCGGCCCTGCCCGAAGTCCATGTGCAAAAGTGCTTGAGCCTTGAGAAGGGGCATCCGTTGAATGTCACGGAGCTGTCGTTGGCTTGTCACGCCGGCACTCATGTCGATGCGCCGATTCACATCGTGCCCACCGGCAAGTCGATCGAGGAACTGCCGCTCGATGCGTTTGTCGGACCGGGCGCCGTCATCGCCGTAAAAAAGCAGGGCGGCGAGGAAGTCACGGCGCGGGATCTCGAGGCTTCGGGCGTGCCAGTCAGTCGTGGCGATATACTAATGCTCTACACCGGCTGGGACGAGAAATTCGAAAGCGTGGATTACAACCTTCACCCCTACTTAAGCGTCGATGCGGCCGAGTGGATGGTTCAAAAAGGCATCAAAATGTTCGGCATTGATTGCATCACGGTGGATCTGCCGACACCGCTGCGCCCCAAGGGCTTTGATTTTCCGGTTCATAAAACGCTTCTGGGGAACAATGTGTTGATCGCCGAAAACGTGACGAATCTTGGCAGTATCGTCGGCAAGCGGACGCGCATCATGGCTTTGCCGCTGCGCGTGAAGGGGAGCGACGCGGGTCACGCCCGAGTCATCGCCGAAGTTTTCACCTAATGACGATCACAAAGCATATCAACGGCATTATCGGCGCCTGTCTCACGCCGTTCGGCGATGACGATCGCGTCGATTATAAGGCTCTGGAAAAGGAAATAGAGTTTCTTGTCCCGGATTGTGACGCGGTCACGGTTGCCGCAGTGGAAGCGGCAGAATACACGATGTTATCGCGCGACGAGCGCAAGGAGTTGTTGCGCATCGCCACCGAGATGATCGGTAAGCGCGTCCCGGTGATCCTCGGTTGCTCAAGTCCGGCGCCGCGCGAAGTGATCGAACTGGCCGAATACGCCGCGCAGGTGGGGGGCGATTTTGTCCAAGTCCTGATGCCGCTGCGCCCTTGGGGAGGCCAGCCGACGATCGCCGAGCTGATGGAATTCTACACTCAAGTCGCTTCGGCGAGTCCGCTGCCGGTCACCTGCTATCATAATCCCGGGCCCGGTGCCGATCCGCCTCAGGATGCGTTCGTCAAAATCAGCGAGATTGATAACATTCGCTATTTCAAGGAAAGCTCGCGAGACATTACAAAGATATCGAGATTAATTGAACAGATTGAACTTGCTGGCAGGGGACATTATTTTACGACGATGCAGCCGCTGCTGGTCACGCTCATGTTGGGTGGCTCAGGCGCTACCATGCCGCCGCCGGGTACCCGCATCGGCGCCCAGATCGTCAAGGCGTTTCGCGCAGGAGACCTCGAGACCGCGCGCTTCTGGGCGCGTTGTTATGCCTTGTTTCCCGGAAAATGGGCTGCCTACGGCCTGCCGCCTGTCATGAAATCCGCGATGAAGCATTTCGGTGTCGATATCGGCAATCCGTGCCGTCCTTACGCGCCCGTCAGTCCGCGAGATCACGAACAGATCGGGCAATTTCTTAGGCAAGTCGGACTGATCGGTGAAACGGGGCCGACGCCGCAGGGCCTGCTGCAGGCCGGCGAAAAGCTTCGGCAGGAGGACACTTTCCTGCGCTAGCAGTGTGGCTTCCGCTTCACGTCCTGTCTTTACACAAAGGAAACGATAATCTCGCGTTGGCCCGGCAGCGGGCGGTGTTTAGCGAGCATGTTATGGAATGGATCAGAGATTTCTCAGACAAACTGATTCTTTGGTTTCTTCATGCAACTTCCAGTTTTGGTAAGGAACTCACCCGCGAGGGCCGTCTCGAACAGGAAATGTGGCGCGAGCAAAGGTTACGCAACTTGAAGGGCCTGGCAATTCGCTGGCAGCAACGTCACGGTCGCCACAAACACCAATCATCTTAATCGCAATCGCGTAAAGATCGTGAATCGTTACGGGAGAAAACGAGTCGTTATTCTAGGCGGCGGCAGCGGCGGTGTCGTGGCGGCCGCGAATCTGGGCCGCAAACTCGGCGAACGCCACGAGGTTATTCTGGTCGACAAACGCGCCGTTCATTTGTTCATGCCGGCTTTTTTGTTTGTCATGGTCGGTGAACGGCAGCCGACGGACATCACACGCAGCCTGACTCAACTAGCCAAGCGCAACGTCCAATTTATCCAGTCCCAAGTGATGGGAATCGATCCAACCCGTCAGCAAGTTGAGCTACAAAACGAAAAACTCGATTATGACTACCTGATCGTCTCGCTTGGTATGCAGGTGAGACCCGACCTCATCCCGGGCTTCGCCGAGGCTTCAGTTCATCCGTGGGAATTGGACGGGGCGGTGCGGCTGCGCCAAATTTTAGAATCGTTTAACGGAGGCCGGGTTGTTGTCGGCGTGCCGCTCGGGCCTTATCGGTGCCCGCCGGCGCCTTATGAGGCGCAGTGGATGTTGGACAGTTATTTTAAAAAGCGCGGCATCCGCGACCGGGTTCAAATCGAGTACTTTACGCGTGACCCTGAGCCCGTCGGCGAGCATCGTAATCCGGTTGTCTGGATGGACGATGAAAGCCGGCGGCGCAACATCAAACAACACTACGAATTCGTCGTTCGGTCCATCGATCCCGAGGCGAAAGAGGTTTGCGGGCTATACGGCTACAAGATTCCGTACGATTTGTTAGTGATGGTGCCACCGCACCGCCCGGCTCAAGTCCTCTTTGATTGCGGACTGGCGGAAACCGAAACCGGCATCCGGGTTGACTATGAGACCCTGCGTACCAAGTGGGACAATGTCTACGCCATCGGCGACTGCGCCGACATGCCGGCATCCAAATCCGGCGGCGTCGCGCACCAGGAAGCCGATGTCCTCGCGCACAATCTGGCCGCGGAGATCACCGGCGAAGGCAGGCCGGTGGATCTCTGGCTTCACACTATATGACTGCTCGCGTTCGGTGCTGGACGCGCCGCCGCTAACCGAACGATTTATCCTGCCGGCTGGCCGCCATTCGGCGACACCGAGGCACGAACCTGGGGCCCGTCTAAATTAATCTACTGGGCAAAGATCGCTTTCGAAAAGTGGTGGCTGTGGCGATATTTCTAGGTGATGTTACCACTTCGTTGCTGATCTGGCGGGCTGATTCACTTCAAAGCTTAGGAAAGTGGAAGACAGGGGGGAGTGCTCTCTGCAGGAGTCCGGTCGATGAAAGTTTACATAATATATCTTATCAGACGTTAGCTGTATTAATCATTTGGCCTGCGGTGCGGTTGTCCCTTTTGATTCGAGCTCGGCAACCTTAACGGCAAATGGCGAGCCCGGGGTATCCTTGAGGTATTCCTTATACGCTGCGAGAGCAGTCGCGGTGTCACCCAGTTCCTCCGCACACCGCGCCTTTCCGAGTATCGCGCGATTTTGTAGGGCGGCCGCTATATTTTCAGCCTCGCGATAGTGACCTATGGCGTCTTTGCATTGATTTTTCCGCTCTTCGGTCGTGGCCAGCGCAATCAATGCGATTTGGCGGTAGAGACTATTCGGCTTGGTTGCAGCGAGCGAGCGCTGCGCTTCGCTGATCGCCTTGTCGAGATCATCGGTCGCCAGATAACTATTGGCCAGATATAGGTGCGCTAGAACCGAGTAGCGCGACCAGCGATAGTTTTTCACGACTTCAAAGACAGCGATGGCTTCGCGATGTTTATCGGCCTGGTAAAGCTCCATCGCCTTGGTGAATTCCTGCGCCGCCGCGACATTTTGCCTCTGCTTGAATATCTGCCAGCTCCAGATCACAGCGCCTAACAGAAGCAGGCCCACCAGCGCCGCAAACACCAAAGTCTTGTGGCGATTAAAATACTCCAGCGCGTTTTCGGTAGAAACCTGGAACCAGTCGGGCTCGCGCAGTTGTTTTCGAGTGATTCTCTTGCTCGCGGTTGCCATTGCTAATGGGTCTTAAAGCACGCCCGGATCGGTTCAGCAAGTTCGCGGACGGCCAGCCTGTGGGAAGTTCTACTTCACGAGGAGGGTTTGATTCGGCTACTGCTTATATTTGAAATCTTCCGGGGCCATTTTTTCTAAGATTTCAGCCCATTTTTCTTTGGAAACGTTCGAGACGTTCTCGACCGGCCGCTCGTTACCTTCTTCATTTTGCTGCAACATGCTGGACGCCTCCAGCACTGCTTTTGCAACATAGATCGGACTCTTGGTTCGCAAGGCTAAGGCGATCGCATCGCTGGGGCGCGAGTCGATCATCATCTGGCGGCCCGCGACATTGAGATTGACCGAGGCGTAATAGGTATTTTCTTTGAGCTCGGTGATCTCCACGGACTCGACCGAACCGCCCACCTCGACGAGAATCGTCTTCAGTAGATCGTGTGTCATCGGGCGGGCCATTTTAATGCCTTCAATCTCGGTGGCCATGGCAGTCGCTTCCAATAAACCGATCCAAATCGGCAGATTGAGCTTATTTTCTGTATCCTTGAGGATGACGATCGGCGTCTTGGTTACCGGATCGAGAGTCAGGCCGCCGACCGACATTTGGATGGTATCTTCCTTTTTCATCATGCCATGTCCCCTTCTTGCTGGGAATTTAAACTATCGGACATCATTTCACCGAGCAACGAGTTCGCCGTTGCGCCGGTAATTCTGACCGGGATAAGCCGGCCGGCGAGGTTTTCACAACCCGCCACGTTGACGATGCGATTACCACGTGTGCGTCCCATCACTTGGCCGTTCTTGAGCTTCGACGGTCCGTCGACGAGAATTTCTTCAATTCGTCCGATGCGGCGCCGATTGTTCGACAGCGATATGCCTCGCTGCAAGGTCTGCACTCTGCTCAATCGCTCCTTTTTGGTTTCTGTGGGAATATCGTCGGCATAAATTTTTGCTGAAACGGTTTGAGGCCGCGGTGAATATACGAACGAGAAGATTTCATCATACTCCAGTTGCTCGAGCAATTCTAGAGTTTCTTCGAATTCCGCGTCGCTTTCACCGGGAAAGCCGACGATGATATCGGTGCTGAGCGCAACTTCCGGACAGCGTTCGCGCAAGCGCAAAATACGATCCAAATATTCGGCGCGCGTATAGCCGCGGCGCATGCGCGCGAGGACGGAATCCGATCCCGATTGCACCGGCAGATGCAGATGCTCGCAAAGAAGGTCGAGCCCGGCGAAAGCATCGATGAGCTCGGGTGAAAGATCCTGCGGATGCGAGGTGGTAAATCGGATGCGCTCCAGTCCATCGATCGAATTGATGCGCCGCAGCAGCTCGGGAAAACTCAATTCACCGGGCGTGCGCTTGCCGTACGAATTGACGTTCTGCCCCAAAAGCATCACCTCGACGACGCCCTGATTCGCTAACGCTTCAACTTCCGCCACGATCCGTGCGCTCGGCCGGCTCAGCTCGCGCCCGCGCACATGCGGCACGATGCAGAAGCTGCA
>JAICHC010000161.1 GCA_025922795.1 Candidatus Binatia bacterium
ATACTTCTCCTTCATCGACCGGCTCGCCGCCACGTTCGCGAATCCATCAAGCAAACTTAAATGGGTTTCGGCTTGCAGCAATGTGTGATGCTCGTGCTGGCCGTAAATATGCACCAGCGAACCGCCGGCGAGTGCAAGCACGCCGAGCGGGCAGAGGCTGCCGTTTAGATAAATGCGGTTCTTACCGGTTCGGCTGAGAACTCTTTTGATCACCAGCTCACCATCGGCTTCGAATCCGGAATCTTTGAGCTGGCTTTCGGTTGCCGCCGGCAAGCCATCGAACAGCGCTTCCACAAGAGCGGCATCTTCGCCGCTTCGGATAATGTCGGAAGCGCCGCGCTCGCCAGCAACCAGTCCGAGGGCATTGAGAATGATCGACTTGCCGGCACCGGTTTCCCCTGTGAGGATGTTCAGGCCCGGCTTGAGCTCGAGAACAACTTCGTCAATGACCGCGAAGTTCTTGATCCGAAGTTCGCGCAACATGGGGCGGACCTTATTAGCGCTCTCCCCACTTGAGTTTCGCGCGCAAAATCTCGTAGTAACTGCGCGAGGGAAGCTTAATAAGCGATACCGGCAGACCGTAATCGCGTGCTTCGACCTTGTCGCCGTTATTGAGACGCACGCCCGGCTGGCCGTCGGGAACTAAGATCACCGTATCGCCGAAAGAACGCAAGGTTACGCGAATGGTGGCATGGCTTGGGACAACGATCGGCCGATTGGTCAGAGTATGTGGACAAATGGGCGAGAGCACGACTGCGCCGAGCGTCGGCTCAAGGATCGGTCCGGCGGCTGCGAGAGAATAGGCGGTCGAACCGGTCGGTGTCGAGATGATCAAGCCGTCGGCACGATAGGTGCATAGGTAATCGTCGCCGACATAGGTTTCCAGATCGATAATGCGGCTGCGCGCGCCTTTGGTAATCACGGCGTCGTTCAGTACGCGGAATTTATGGCGGCGATTGTTTTTGCCGATCACCCGCACCTCAAGCGTCATGCGTTTTTCGACCTCATAGTCGCCTTCGAGGGTTTTGCTCAGAACGGATTCGAATTCGTCCGCCGCGACTTCGGTGATGAATCCCAACCCGCCCATATTGACGCCCAGAATCGGCACGTCCGGCCGTTCGACCAAAGGCGCAATATTGAGCAAGGTGCCGTCGCCGCCGAGGGAAATAATCAGATCCGCCTTGGCAGCCATCATTTTCTTGCCGCAGGACTGCGCACCATTGCGGCCCAGGCCGTTTTCCACGCAGACCTTTTTGCCGCGTTTTTTCAGCCACGGCACGAGCCAGCGCACCATCTGAGCTGCCTTGGGCTCCTGATACTTGGCGACAATTCCGACCGTACGAATCATCAGTGAAGTCGCTCCTGCGAGAGATTAACACATGGCGGAAAAAAATGTCCACGAGACCTATTGCCGCGAGCCAGGATCATCATAATCTGCTCATCCGCGGCGCAAACGTTTTGCGTTTTCTGGGACTCGGGGGCTCTCAGTCGAGCAACTGGGTCGTATCAAGATGGATAAATGCGGCGCCGCGGTCTTGCGCTCGCTTCACCATGTCTTCGGTGCCCCCGGGGCCATCGCCGACGGTGCCGTTCCACAAGGCGATCAGCGTCAATTGATCGCGCGAAATGAACAACGCGTTATGCAGCATCCAAAGATTGGAGCGCTGCCAGATGCTGTAATCTCTTTTTGCTCGCAGCCACCGAGGCAATTGTTCTGAATTGGAAAGGACTTTCGGCTTGAGCCGGTCGTAAAGGCGGTTGAAGCGCGCTACCCAATCCGGTCCACTATCCACCACCGAAGATTTGATGTAGTCGGCCTTCGGCAGCACGAGATACATCTGACTTGGAATCCCGAGCTGCTCACAGGCTTCGTGAAACAAAATATCGCCTCCCGACGCCCCGCCGCAGATGCCGAATAATGGACCGGCGGCTCTTTGCTTTTCCCTCGCCAGCGCTTCGAGAATCAAATCCCACGCTTGTTTCTCTTTGGCGGCAGGAAAGCGCGGGCTTTTGCGGCCGGGCGCATCGATTCGGTGACCCGTAAATAAAATCGCACGCGGGGTCTCTGCGACTTGCCCCTGGGCTCCGGGCGGAATGCTTTCGAGGGCCGCTTGAATATTCTCCCTTAGAATTCCCAGTCGCTGATAGAGCGACAATTGTCTTCGCACCGCGTCGCGCGCCTGATCCGAGGCAGCGGCAAGGGCCTTCTTGAACGCCTGTCCAACTCGGTTGGGCCGACCGGAGGTCAAACAAATCAGATCCGCGGTGCTGATCTCGACCCAAAAGTCGCTTAGATTGGCGTGGGACAGGGCTGCCTGTTTCGATTCGATTGCCAACTTGACGCCGGCTGCAAGGTCGCTGCGGAGCTCTTTGAGCTGTTGGAGCTTGCGAGCGGCGTCTGCGGTTGAGTCGAAGTCATTTTGCCAGATCGCGGGTTGCGCTCGAGCGAGATCGGTCAGCATCACCGCCATCGCCAAAGCGTTGAGGCCCGAATAGAAATGATTGCGATCGTCGGCAAAGCCCCGGCGATAAAGCTCCAGCGACTTCTCCAAATAAGGCGAGGCCAGCGCCGCTCTTTGTGCCGCGCCCGGATCGGACAGCGTCGCCCACGACTGCTCCCATTGTGATTTGGCATTGCGACCCATCAGAGCTTGGATCTCCGCCCGATCCCAGGCTGAAATACTCTTGTTCTGGAGCGCGCGCTCGACCGCCTGATCAGAATCCACGAGATCGCCCAGCCGTTGAAAAATCGTGCCGAGGAGAATGTTGGCTTCGGCATCCATGTCGTCGTAATCCCGCACCGCCTGCCACGTCGCCTTCGCTCCAAACCAGTCCTTCAAGCGAAATTGTGCTCGGCCGACGATACGCAAACCGGGCACACGCCAGGCAAAACCATCGATCTCCGCGGCCAGCAGTTGTAAATCGCCGCAATTTTTTACCGCCTCCACCCGCTCGACTTCCTCGCGAAAGTCGAGCGGCACGACGAGAACTTTGGCAGGATCCGCCGGCTCCAGCGCCGGCAGCAACTGATAAACCGGGCTATCGGCCTTTTGTGAATCCAGAGTGATCCTGAGCGCTGCGGCAAGAATGTCTAAGGCTCCTCCCGGATCTTGGACGTCATAGGATAAATATCGATCCGTCTTGAGATCGAACGGCACGTCGATCTCCTTTGAATCGGCTTCCTCCGTCTTGTCTCGCTTCGCTTTGATGAGAAACGTACGTTTGTCGCGCAAACCGTGGCGAATGCCGAGTTCGTAAAATACGTTGGCGTTGTGGATCGAAATGTCGGCGATCACAAGATCGGCGATCAGCAGTTGTTCGAACATGTCGGCGCGAATGTTTCCTTGCTGAATGAACTCCCCCGTCGTTCCTCCGGTCAGTCCGGCCAGTTGCATCGCCGGGCGAATGAGCTTGCTTTCGACAAGGTCGAAGTCAATTCCGCTCTTGCTGCCGAAAGGCCGCACGATAAACACGTTCAACATAGCTTCACTTGATCATCCACTTCGGCTAGTCGAGGCTGCAAGATCGCTCCGACGAGCCGACGATGTCTCCGCTTTCGCTCAAGGGGTGAGATCAAAATTTTCTGGGAAATCTTCGCCGCGAACCTGCCGCTCCGCCGCCCTGACGCCGATCTCCTGTAGGGTCGTCATATTGTCCGGGGCGTCCATGACGCTCAACCCGGCGATTTTTTCGTCGTCGAATTTTAGCCCCAGCTCAGCGAGCGATTCGCCAGTGAGCACGACATTGTAGCGCAGGTAATGAATCAGCGGCGCCGCGGCGATCAAGTCGCGGCGCAAATCGCCGGCCTCGCGATCGATCACTCGGGCCGTCGGACTCGCCGACATCCATTGGAGCAGAGTTTCCACAAGCGCTGCGCAATCGTCCATCAGCGAGAACAGCGACTTGACCGCGTGTTCCACGGCCAACTTGGCCGGCGCCATCGCCGGATCTGCCGAGCCGGTCCCTACTGAAACAACCAACAGCTTGTCCGCGCCGGTCGGCCAACCGACCCGATAGCCGTCCAGGATAGCATACATCAACGCCTGCAAAGCTGGATTGTTGAATGGACTCAACCCTCCGTCAACGAATTCGCCCACCACCGGCGTTTCTCCCGGCTTGCCGCGATTGATTTCAATCTTCTCGGGATCGAAGAAGCGCGGCGCCGCGGTGGATGCGCGCACGACCTGCCAGAGAGGGTAATTCGAGTTGGCGATCACCTGACTATCGGGCCGACTCGCGTAGTAGGGTCCCCGGGGATTATTCGAGACCGGCCATGCGCTGCCGGTGTCGAGCCGCTTGGTGACGATCAGGACGCCGGTCTGAAGTGAAGCGTCGCCTATGGCGGTGTTCGGCCCGTACACTTGTTTGAGTTCCTCGATCAGCCCGGCTTCACTGTAGAAAGCGCGGAAGTATCCCTGTCGCAGCCAGCTTTTCTGAAACACGCGCCGGCCAAGATCGAGGTATTTTTGGGTGATTTCGGTGATCGTCATGCCGCGTGCCAACCCGGCTGCGATGATCGATCCCGTCGAGGTCCCTGCGATCAAATCGAAATAATGGCTCAGGCGAAAACTTTCCGCGCCGCCATGACGGGCGCGCAGCATCGATTCGATCTCGGCGAGAAAGGCGAGAGTTACAATACCGCGCAACCCGCCGCCGTCCAAAGCCAAAATCCGCTTCGGAGTACCGTCGTAGAAAAATGCTCGTCCAGTGTGCGAATTTTGTACGCCATGTTTATTGCCCGACATTTGATCACCTATCGCAGAGATCACTTTGCCATTTTCGGGCCCCGCACTTCTGTCGTGCTCCGCTCGTTCTCGGAGGAGTCTCGCTCGACGAACCACTTCGCGTCGCTAGTTTGAATTGTTCTCACCGAATCGGCAAGCGCACTGAGCCTTACCCAAGACAGGGGAGTATTCGCAGCAGGTTCCTGACAAGTAGCCTTACTCGAGTTCCCGCATAAATGGAAAATCATCGCTCTGAAAAGCTCTGGAACTCGCCGAGCGCACGACCGAAGCGAGCCGCATGAAGGCCATCGACGGTCTCATCGTAGCTGCGTGCGCGCAGCGCCCAGAGCGCAGCGTCATGGTATTCCGGCGCTCCTGCCACTTCAGCAAGCATCAAGAAAAACGATGCCGCCGCGCCGTTCTGATCCAAGTCGGTCAAGCGCAAATGACTAAAGCCCACCCCGGCCGTGCCGAGATCGAAATAGCCGCCGGCGGGATTTTTCAGCCGCGCGATAACAAACTCCGCTATTTGCCTTGCCCGGTCAAAATACTTTGCGTCGATGGTTGCGCGGTAAGCTCGCATCAGCGCAATACCAACCAGCACCTGATCATCCAGCCGTCCTGCCAGGCGCGGCACGCCGTCGTAATAATGGTACATCCCTGCGTCTGCGGTACGGCAGCGCGTCCAGAGAAACTCAATAACGTTTAGCGCACGTTCCTTACAGTTCATTCGGCCAAGAAGAGCCGCCGCTTCGAGATAAGCGCCGATGGCCAGCGCGTTGGCGTCGGTGTAAATACACTCATCGATGATCGAGAAAAACTCGCCGGCGGCCGTAACCTCCGCCCTCTCATGCCGGAGAAAATCCTCGCAGCCGAAGAAAGCGCCGGTGCAGGAGTCGAAAAGCTTGCGGTTCAAGTAATCGATGATTTCGCCGGCCATGCGGGCATACTCGCTGCGTCCCGTGAAGCCGTACGCCGCGAGACAATTCGAAATCATGCCGGCCTGCTCCGCCAGTAACTTCTCGCGATGCGGCTGTGCCCAATCTGCGCCGGTTGTCGTGCGAAAATAACCGCCTTCGACGGCGTCGTGGATCTCGCCCTCACGCATGCGGTCCAGGGTCAAGCATGCATGCTCGAGATAGGCTTGATCCTTCGTCGCTTCGTAACGGCGAAGTAACAGATCGGTCGCCTGCGCATGAATAAACTTTTGGCCGCTCCCATAACCGCCGTTTATGGGATCGGCCAGCCCCATGATCGAGTCGGTGATCTCGCTTAAAGCCGTTTGCCGTGGCGCTTCCGCAAGCGGATTCGGCAGAGCTTCGCTGATCTGCGCAGTTGGAGTCGAGTGAATTTCTTCCTTCTTCCGATATGCCAGATAAACGTTGAGCAGTAGATCTTTGAATTCCTCAACGGGGAGAAAGTTCGAGGCGGCGAGCAACTCGCCCAGCGGAGTAAAAAACGCCACCGTCGGCCAACCGTTAAGATTGTAACGCGCATCGATATCCGGCCGGGTGGCATTTTCGACTCTGAGAGCGACAAAATAGGCGTTTAACAGCGCCATGTTTTCCCGGTCCGAAAGCGCTTCTTCGTCCATGCGTTGGCAATAGCGGCACCAAAACGCCGACAAAAAAAGCATAACCGGCCTATTTTGCTCGCGCGCCTTGCTAAAGGCGGGGTCTTCCCACTCGAACCAATGGATCAGGTGGGCCAAGTTAGGATTGGGCGAGAAGCGCAGCATTGGAAGCCAGCTCGGAATGCTCCATCATTAATATCATCGTTTGCCGCGGCAGATAAACACACCTTTGGATGATCACAACGGTTCGATGCCAACAATCACCGGCATGCAACCCACGCATCACGCGTGTTGAAGATTAGCGAATATGTCACCTTATCTGCTGAGCGAAAATGTCACCCCCTGGCCAATCATCCAACCACCGCTTCATAATCTGGCACGGCGAAATTAGGGGGTACTCTAGGTATCGCTCG
>JAICHC010000162.1 GCA_025922795.1 Candidatus Binatia bacterium
CGCGCCAACTGGCAAAAACCATAAATTTAGTTCCAATCCTTTCAGACGTTCCATACGTTCCACGGGTTTCGGTTCGACCATTGGACTGTGGAACCCTTGGAACGCCTAGAACTGTCTTTATTTGAAGATCTGCGGGAACTTGGCCTTGAGCTGCGCCCGCACGTTCTCCGGCACCTCTACGACTTTGGGGAATTCGCCGCGCAGCTTGCGGTTATAGGGCATGCAGGCGTCGATCAAGATCCGGTTGTTAAAGTTTCCCGGCAAAAACATCGGATCGCGGCCCGAGGACCAGGCTTTTTGGACCAGATCGATATCGGTCACCGGATCGAAGCGCGTCCCCATCGCCCAGAGCACCTGATCGATGTCGGAACAATCGACGTCGTCGTCGACGACCACCGTCCATTTGCCGTTGTACGCGCCGGCCATGCAATTGGATGCGACGTGCAAGACGTTGCGCGCATGGCCGGGGTAACGCTGGCGAATTTGAATCGCCGTGAAACGCGTGGCCGGCGCGCCCTCGTGATTCCACACGCCGAGAATGTCGGGCAGGCCGCAGGCTTCCAGCGCGTTCCAGATTTCCGCTGCCCCGGCAATGCCTTTCAGCAGGCCGGTTTCATCGACCGGTTTATGCTGCGGCGCACAAGTGAGAATCGGATTGTTGCGGTACAGGACGGTCTTGACGTTCAGATAGGGCCGCGGCACGACGTCGTCGGAATAATAGCCCATCCACTCGCCGAACGGCCCCTCGGGCTTGCTCTGTCCCGGCACCGCTTCGCCTTCGATGACGATTTCCGCATCGGCGGGAATCGGAAAACCCGTAAACGGTCCCTTGACCACTTCGATCGGCTCACCGCGAATACCTCCGGCAAAATCGTATTCCGAGACGCCGCTCGGCAGCGGGCTGGCTGAGAGCAGGTAAAGCAGCGGGTCCTGGCCGCAGACGATGGCAAATTTGCAGCTCTGACCCCGCTCAAAATACTTGTCGCGATGAAGTCGTCCGTGCTTTCCTTCGGTGATCTGGCAGCCGATGGTTTTCTCGTCATAAACCTCGCAACGATAAGCGCCGAAGTTGTACCACTCGGCATCCGGATCTTTGGTGATGCACATATCCGCCGTGCCGACATAGCGATGCGTATCGGCCTGATGGTGCACCGGCACCGGCAGCTTGAGCACGTCGACCTTGTCGCCTTCCAAAACGTTATCGAAGATCGGCCCCGATTTGACCATCTTCGGTTTGATCAGCTTCATATCGGTCATGACGTGATGGTAGGCCTTGACGATATCGGCCTTGCGCTCGTATTCGAGCGGCAACCCGAGGGTCAGCGCGACGCGCTTGATCGTCGAGAACTGACCGTAGAGAGTTCGATAGCCTTTTGGGTAGTCGGGAATCTCGTCGAAGAGAATGGCCGGCGCTTTCCCCTTGCCGCTTTCGGTGAGCATCTGGGTAATCGATCCCATCTCGCGGTCCCAATGCGCGCCGTTCACTTTGAGCAGCTCGCCGATCTTGTCGACTTGCTCGATCCAATCACGCAAGCCGCGATAGGTGACGGTGCTTTCCGAGGCGCCGATTCGTTCCGGACGTGCCATGTATGCCTCCTGCAAAAATTAAAGGCTTTAGTTGAGGTTCTTTCACCTTACGTTCGGCTCTGTGGCTTGTCAAGAAAGTGGCCGCTCGACCGCTTGTCCCCCGGTCTAGGTAATGCTATGACGCGAATCGGCTTAGGGCGTGTTCGGTTATCCTGGCGCAACAACGCGATGAGCGGGAGGCTTCCATGACCGCAAGAAAATCATACGATCGGCAACTACGCACCATCGGCCAGTCCCTCGAAGCCCAGCGCATCAACGTCTTCGAGCTCAGCAGCGAGGGGGATGGTTACGTCATTAAAGGCGAGCCGGATAGAGAAGCCTCGCTCTTGGCGGCGTTAAGAAGCTGGCAGAAGCGGCTCCGCAGTGATGGCGTCGATGGCTCGTTGACCTTTAGCTCTTACGACATGGACGAACTCGATCGACAAGGACGAGCCCGTCGATCGAAAAACAACCGGCTCCCAGACTTTCACAGTCTCCCCAACACTCTAAGAATGGTCGGCTCCTATCTGGAAGCCAAGCAAGCCGAGCTTATCGAATTACGGAAGCACGAGCTGAGCTTCTCAATTCTCTCGCGCAGTAAACTGGGCCATCCCGAGTTTGAAGAGAAGAGCCTCGGCTCGTTTTACGATTTGTTCGTTAAACTGCATTCAAAACGAGCGAGTGCTACGAGGCGCTAGACACCAACCCTCCGGCCCGATGGCGGATTTGCACTGCGCCAGAGTAGGTCCAACCTCCATCAGCCAAGCCACAGCATAAACCAAATCACCGCTGCGAGAACGATTGAACAGAATACCGCCGCCGAGCCGAGGTCCTTTGCCCGACCGGAAAGCTCATGCAAGTCGCTGCCGATCCGATCGACGACGGTCTCGATGGCCGAGTTGATGACTTCCACGACGATGACCAGGAGACAGCTGCCCACGAGCAACGCCCGTTCGACCGTCGTTTCACCAATCCACCAAGCCACTGGAATCGCGATCAGGAGAATGTAGCACTCGTAGCGCAACGCCGCTTGCGTGCGCCACCCTTGGTGCAGGCCGCGCCACGAATATCGCGTCGCCGCGATGATGCGCCGAATCGGAACGATGACGGCGGCCCTGATTAAGCCCATGGATGATGTGAATGCGTTAGGGGATCTGTCGCGGCCGATGAGCAAGGCTGCTGAAAAGAATTCATATGGCATTTGCTGTTTAGGCTTACGCGTTTCGGGTTTAACCCTAGCCGCGAGACACGAGACTCGAAACAACCCGGGCCGGGCACCCGAGATCTCATTGAGCGGCCTGCATCATACTTTCAGCAAACCGCGCGCCTAGGTTCTACCCTTGAGCGCGTCCAAGACTTTCTCCGCCGTGATCGGCAGGGTTGTGATACGCACCCCGACCGCGTCTTCGACCGCATTAGCGATGGCCGCCGCAGTGGGAATCAGCGCGGTTTCGCCGATGCTCATGCTGTGATACGGCCCGCTGCCGAAGTCCGATTGCAGGATCGAGGTCGTCAGTTCGGGGATATCCCGGATGTTGGGAATTTTGTAGTCACCGAGGTTCGTCACCAAGACTTTACCGCTTTCATCATGGGCGAGGTTTTCGATGATGCCATATCCAAGTCCCATGATGACGCCGCCGTCGATCTGTCCTTGATGGGTCATCGGATTTAAGATCGTCCCGGTATTATGCGCGGTCGTGAGCTTTTTTACGTGTACTTCGCCGGTCTCGGCGTCGACTTCGACTTCGGCAACCTGCGCCACCAGGGATGCTTCCGGACCGTCAGACATATTAACGTAGTGCCCTTCGGCCGTCAGCGGGTTGCCGTGCGCGCGCACGATCTCGGCGTAAGTCATGCGCCGTTCGGCGCGGCCGTGGGTCACGCCGCCATCATAAATAATCAACTCATCGGGCGATGCAGCCATCAATTGCGCCGCCACTCTGAGGATTTCCGCGCGCAGCTTGCGCGCCGCATCGAGTGTCGAGTTACCGTGCACGCGCGTGCTGCTGCTACCGCGCACGCCGGTATCCTTGATGACCTTGGACGAGTCCAGCATTTCGGTCTCAATCGAATCGAGCGGCACCTTCAGCTCCTCGCCGACGACCTGGCGCATCATGGTAAAAACACCCGGCCCGGTATCGGTCACGGCAGAGGAAAGCGTGACCTTGCCGTCGGCATCAACTCGCAGCAACGCGTACGATTCGCCGCCTTTGGAAACCCAATCGGCGACGGCGCAGCCGCGACCGACATTTTTGGCCTTGGCACGGCCATAGCCGGATTCGTTCAATGCGCGGATCAGCGTTTCGGTGGCTTTGACGTGGGGAATCACGTGTCCGAGCGGCGAGCTATCGCCGTCATGCATCAGGTTCATCCGGCGGAACTCGGCGGGGTCGAGACCCAAACGCCGCGCAACCAGATCCGCCTGGCTCTCGCACGCGAACATCGCTTGCAAATGACCGGGAGCGCGCATATAGCCGCACGGCATTTTATTCGTGTAAACATAATTTTCTTCGAGTAGGCAGTTCGGTACTCGATAAGGCCCGGGAGCGTCGTGCGCTCCGACCAGGTAGCCCTGGGGTCGATAGGCGCCGTAGGCGCCGCTGTCGAAGACAAACTGAACATGCTGCGCAATCAATAGGCCGTTGCTCTTAACTCCGGTTTTAACGGTGATGACCGCGCCGTGGCGCGGATTGCCGGCCATCAATTCTTCGCTGTAGTCGATCAGCAACTTCACCGGTCGGCCGCTCTTCTGCGCCAAAGCGTAACATAGCGCAACGTCATTGCCGTCGCCTTTGCCGCCGAAGTCGCCGCCGACGTAACAGGGCCGAATGATCAGGCTTGCGGGCGGCACCTGTAACGCGTTGCCGACCTGGTCGCGGAGCGCAAAGGGACTTTTGTTCGACGACCAGACCTCCGCCGTCCCGTCGGAATTGATCCGCAGCACCGAGCAGTGCGGTTCGATATAGGCCTGATGCACCGCGGCAACCCTGAAAGTATTTTCCACGACCACGTCGGACTGCCGAAAGCCCTCTTCCACTTCCCCCTTTTTCCAGGTGAGGCGCACAAAAACATTGCTTGGCGCATCGATCTTGTGCAGCAAACCTTGGTACTCACCGACACCGGGGTGAAGCAGCGGCGCGTCCGCGCGCATCGCCGCCAGCGGATCGATGACCACGGGAAGTTCTTCATACTCCACATCGATCAGGTCGAGCGCCGTCTGCGCAATCGTTTCGCTCTCCGCTGCTACGGCGGCGACCTTTTCACCGGCGTAGCGCACCACGCCATCGGCGAGCAGCGGCATGTCGATAATTTTTTTTCCGATGCGAGCGCCGGTCAGGTCCGCGCCGGTCAAGATCGCTTTGACGCCGGACAAACTCTGGGCCCTGGAGAGGTCGATTTTTTTGATGCGGCCGTGCGCGATCGGACTGCGTAGAACTTTCGCCCAAAGCATTTCGGGCAGAGTGACATCGACCGCATAAACCGCCCCGCCGCCGACTTTTTGTTCTCCTTCCACTCTCGGACTAGGAATTCCGACGCTTCGGATGTCACTCATCTCAGCTCACCCCTCTTTAAGCCCATGACCGGATTCCACTTTACTGTTTTTTCCTTGCTCATTCGTTGGATCGCTGCAAAATCCATTTTCTTGCGCGCGTTTTGCTTGTTTTCAAACCATGATTCGTGGTAGTTACAACAACCCGAGATTCGTAGCAAGTGCGCAACAAGGAGGATTTGCTAGTGGACGATGTTAAGAGTCAGATGGAAGGTGTAACCCGCGTCTACAATGAGTTGGACGATAAGATATCCGACAAGGGCGGCGTGCAGAATTTGTTCGGCATGAACCGAAAGATCCGCCAGGCCCTGGAATCAATCAGCATTGGCGAGCTCGATTCCATGCTCGCCGAAATTCACCGAGCCAAAGAAGGATTAACTCGCCTCCAGGAAGACGTTGTCGAGATCCGCGTCTTGAAGGAAGTTCTAAACTCACCCATGTCCAAACCAGTAAACGGCCAGGCTCGGCCCTAAGCCAAGCTTCGTCGTTGCATTTGCATCCGCAGGTCCATTTGAAACATTGCGGATGTTAGCTCTGTTTGGGTAGCGACAGGTGTTGCAGCCGGCTCAATAGCTCACCCAGCAGAGCCACGCCGGCGACCAGCCCATCGCGATAGGCAATCGCCTGATTCGAGTACGGTGACACGCGCGCGCCCGGCGTCGTGATACCTATCAAATTCAATGGATCGGCTGCCGAGATAATCACCGTTTCGGCGCGTGCCGACTCGTGTCGGATTCGACGCAGCGCGTCGACCGCCTCGGGCAACGCAAACTGTTCGCCGACGAACCCTTCGACAAAACGACCGCCGCGGATTTCGCCACGCGCTTCCAAGCGCCGGTAGATCGACAACAGACTGCGCCACGATGGCATGATCGTTTCACGCGCCAGCAATTCCCGAAAAACGATGCCGTAGCGTTGCAGTAACTGGCGGGCGCGCCGTTCCGCCACCGCATCACTGCTCATCGATTGATCGGCATGACGGCTGCGCCAAAGCGACCACCGTCCCACCGGCATGGAGCGCTCCGCGCTTTTGCCACCGGAGATAACGTGAAGGCTGCGGCGCCGATCCAACCGCTTGTGATCCGGGGTCAAGAGAACTCGAAGGCCGGCGATGCCGTCGCCACTGGCGAGACCGTGCGCCACGAGTTGCCACAGCGCTTCTTCAACTTTGACCTTCAAGAGCCCCGTGGCTCGCGCGATATCGTTAAGAAATGAAGCGCCGTGACCCTCGAGATAGCGGGCCACTTCGAGCGCCATCGGCGACAATGTAGAGATTTGATCGAAACGCACGTTCAGCGCTTCGAGAAAGGCATCAAGGTCTTCCCGTACCAACATCGAGATCGGCGCATTGCGCGCCGGCGCCAGAATTCGCTTGCCGCGGCGGGTTCGGCCCACTGGCGGAACCGCTTCACCGCCACCGGCCTCGGACTTTAATCGCCCCCAAGCGACAATCCCGGCCAGACAAAGATGCTCGAGATCAGCCGGATCGTAGTGATC
>JAICHC010000163.1 GCA_025922795.1 Candidatus Binatia bacterium
AAGGCGAGGAAGATCTCAAATCAAATAATGCCCTGGTCATGCAAATGCGCGAAGTCGACGCGATCACGCTGGTTCTAAAGGATTTCCAGACCGACGGCCAACCTTTAAAGCAATTAAACACCCTGCTTACCGAGATGATCCTAGCCGATCTTACCGTGGTCGAAAACCGGCGCAGCCGCCTTAAAAAAGAAAAGGCCCGTCCGCAAGAAGAGGCGCTGCTTGAACGTTGCTCGCAGGTGCTGGAGAATGAAGAAAGCCTGAGAACTCTCGCTTTCAGCATCGATGAAGAAAATTTGGCATCTGGCTTCGGTTTTCTTAGCCGTAAACCCCTGTTGGTGATTTTCAACCAGTCCGAGGAAAAAGCCGGTTTGCCATTGGGGACTTCTTATCAACAGGAACTTGGGCGCCGCCGGCTCCAGGGCTTGGCTCTCGCTGGCAAAGTCGAGATGGAGATTGCCCAGCTCGATGAAAGGGATCGAGCCGCCTTCCTGCAAGAGATTGGGATCAAAGAGCCTGCGAGAGAACGGTTTATTCGCGCGTCTTACGCCCTATTAGATCTCATCAGTTTTTTTACTACCGGAGAAGATGAAGTGCGGGCTTGGACAATTGCCCAGGGCACGGTCGCCAGAAAGGCCGCCGGCAAAATCCATAGCGACATTGAGCGCGGCTTTATCCGTGCCGAGGTGATCGCTTACGACGATTTCATCGAGTACGGCAGCGAGGCCAAGTGCAAAGAGGCCGGTAAGCTGCGCCTCGAGGGCAAGGAATACATCGTCAAAGACGCGGACATAATTCATTACCGTTTTGCCGTTTAGACGCGCTTCTGCCGAACACTGATCGTCCGGAGCACTCAAGATCTCCGAGTTTACTGAACCAATACCGAGCGCTTGTCTTGGCTGGCGTGTTTTGTTAGTCCTGCCTCTGTTCGAAATCCGATAGTCTGAAAGGCTTGAGTGATGAAAACACTGATTCAAGGCGGCTACGTCGTCGCTTTCAACGGTCAAGAACATGAAATCATCAAAGACGGCGTCGTCGTGATCAATGGCAGCCGCGTTGAGTATACCGGCACCGAGTATTCACAGCCGGTCGATAAAAAGATCAACGCCAGAGGTTGTCTGATCTCGCCCGGTTTTATCGATACGCATTTTCACTCCGGTATCAATGCCAGCGACTATATTCTCAACGATTCGACCAAGGCTGATTTTTTCGCGTCCAACTACCTGGCGCACGGCGGGCCGACGCGCGAAGGCGCGCACTCGGCGCATTTGAAAGACGTCGATGTCGGCCAGCGGTTTTCACTAATTCATGTTTTGAAGAGCGGTGTGACCACGACTTTTGACATCGGTGGCGCCGGCGGCGAGCCGGAGCGTTATGTCGACATGATCGATCAGGTCGGCATTCGTTGCGGGGCCGGGCCGAGCTACAAAAACGTCAATTTTTTTCATGACCGTGAAGGGCGGATCGAGTATGACTGGAATGATGAGCGCGGCAGCAAAGGGCTAAAAACCGCGGTCGAATTCGCCAAGAAATTCGACGGCGCATGCAGCGGCCGCATGAACGCATTGTTGTATCCCGGCCATGTCGACTCCTGCACGCCAGCGCTACTCAAGGACACTCGCAAGGCGGCTAAAGAACTCGGGGTGCGGTTGCAGATTCACGCCACGATCAATCTCTTTGAGTTTCATACGGTGATGCGGCGTGAGCGCTGCACGCCGATCGAGCTACTGAAGAAAATTGGTTTTCTCGATCCCGAGGTTTCGCTATCTCACTGTATCTTCGTCAGCGGCCACAGCTGGCTCGCCTATCCCTACGGCGACGATGTAAAAATCATCGCCGATTCCGGTGCATCGGTGGCGTACAGCCCATTGAAATATTTAAAGCTCGGTATTGTCATGGAATCGTTCGATAAGTATCGCCAGGCAGGTATCAACATGGGCATCGGCACCGATACGTTTCCGAAGGATATCCTCTCCGACATGCGCTACGCGGCGCTCGCTTCCCGCGTCGCCGATAGAAGCTTTCTGTCCGGCCACCCGCGCGACGTATTTAATGCGATCACCCTTGGCGGCGCGAAGATGCTCGGCCGCGATGACTTGGGCCGGCTGCAAAAAGGCGCGAAGGCAGACATCGCGATTGTGAATCTGCGCGATATGGCCTTCGGCGCCGTGCGCGATCCGATCCGCTCGCTGATGGAAACCGCCGTCAGCCGGGACGTTCGCACCGTCATCGTCGACGGCGAAACGCTGGTCGAAGACGGTAAGTATCTCCGCCTTGACGAACAAGAGTTGCTCGACAAAGTCCAAGCCAAGGGTGAACAGGTTTGGGGCAGCTTGCCCAAATGGCACTGGACGGGAAAGTCAATCGACGAAGTCGTGCCGCCGTCGTTCAGAATGAAATGACACTGTTACGACAATAGTGTATTTGTCGTATTCCTTCGATCTGTTCTCATGTCGCCGCCGGCATGGCAAGGTCTAAAATCGACCGAGGCGATTTCTCCGTCGTAGTTGTTTTAATTCTATTCTGCCGGCAGCTAGCCGCTTCTGCAGAATTCGAATCGCGACCGGTTTGCTCACAGCGCGCCATCTCAAGTTGCAGGAATCCGGGGAAATTCTACATCGCCAAACCTTCGAAAATTTTGAATGGATGACGGCTGACCCAGGTTCGATCCTCCTGCCTAAAAAGGCAACTTGACACGTGACCTGCGTCTGCGATACTCACGCGCCAGTCCCCGAACAAATAGAGGAGGTGGTTATGACGACCCGATTAGCGCAATCGATTATCAGCGTTCTGACCCTAATCGCTCTGGTTGGCGCCCCGGGAGGCGACGCGGCGGCACAGGGCAGAACCAAAATCAGATACGCCTTGGGCGACGTCATATCGATCGACGAGTTGCCGCTCTTGATTGCCATCGAGCGCGCGAAAACTCGCGGCGTTGATGTCGAGGTCACCGCTTTTAAGAGCGAGGAAGTCGCGACTCAGGCCGTGATCAACGGTCAGGCCGACGTCGGCCAAGGCACGCCTTACGCGGCAATCCAGAAGGTGAACGTGCCGATCCGGTTTTTTTACCAGTTGAGCGCGCTGCTGTTTTTCCCGGTGGTTGCCAAGGACAGTTACAAGAGCTGGAAAGATCTGGACGGACAGGAGATTGCCTTACAGGGACGAGGATCCGGTACCGAGGCGATCATGCTGCTCGCGGCGAAGCAGCACGGCATCAAGTACAAGAGCGTAAGCTACGTGCCCGGCTCTCAAGTGCGGGCATTGGCGCTCTTGAAGGGCAATATCAAAGCGACCATTTTAGACGCGCCCAACAAGAACAGGGTAATGAAGGAAGCGCCCGATAAATTTCTTATTCTGCCGCTGGGTAATTTGAAAGCCAGCGATGAGGCACTCTTCGCGACCAGGGAGTTTCTCGATAAAAACCAGACGGCCGTCGCTATCTTTCTGGAAGAGCTGATCCGAGTCAATCGACAGATCAACGCCAACCCCAAGCGGGTCCTTGACGACCGTAAAAAGCTCGCCCTGCTAAAGGATCTGCCGGCCAAGATGGAAGACGAAATTCTTCCCTACTTCGAAGAAGCGGCGCGAAACGGCGTCTTTCCCAACGAGGGGGGTGGCGAGAGCGCGGCCAAGAACGACCTGGAATTCTACAGTCTCTCCGGCGCGCTCAAGGGCGAGAACCTCAAGGTGCCAGACTTCTGGCATTTCGCTCCGCTCAAGGCCGCGCTCGCCAAGGCGAAGTGACCGCGGCGATGGAGTGTTGCTGGCTGGTTGACGAATCGAAGCGGTTTTTTTCAAGCCGCAACACTCCAGCCCTCCGGTCATTTCAACCGCCTGCTGGTGACTGACGCCGTGGAGCGACAGAGCCGGATCGCCAAGCCTCTCTTCTGGCAATTGGTTTCCTTCGCACTCTTCTTCGGTTTCTGGGAGCTTGCCGGGCGCTGGCCGATCAGCTTCGCTTTTCCGCCGTTCAGCAAGACTCTGGTCGCGCTGCTGAGCATGATCGCCGACGGCAGTCTCGGTAAGGCGTATTTGTTGACCCTCCAACCGCTCATCATCGGCATCGTCCTCTGCAGCATCGCCGGCATCGGCTTCGGCATCGGCATGGGACTGTCCCGCGCGATCGAGTGGTTCAGCCTGCCTATTTTCATTGTGCTTCAAGCGGCGCCGATGGCGGCGCTCATCCCGCTTATCACCTACATATATGGCATTGGCATCACCGCCAAAGTGTTGGCCGTAGTGGTCTTGGCCGCGCCGGTCATCGTGATGAATTCTTATAAGGGCATCCGCAATACCAACCCGTCGCTGATTCAGATGTGCCGCGCGTTTTTGGGAACGAGAAGACAACAGGTCGTCAAGATCATCCTGCCCCACGCCGCCGCCTTGATCTTCGCCGGGCTGCGTCTCGGGCTGGCCATGGGCTTTATCGGCATCGTCATCGCCGAGCTCTTGATCACGCCGACCGGCATCGGCGATTTGATCACTTACAACAGCTCGGTCGCCGACTATCCTAGAATGTTCGCGGCGATCGCCTCCATCGTCCTGGTCGCGGCCCTGGCTATCCAGGTACTAGAGCGCCTGGAGCGCAAGCTCTTTCCCCCGGAAATACGCGGGAGCGAAAATGTCGGCTGACGCGATCGTGCAGGTGAAAGACGTTGGCAAGATCTATGACGGTGGCGTCGAAGCGCTTGCGAGCATCAGTCTGGCGCTGCCCCAGGGCAAGCTCAGCACGCTGTTGGGCCCAAGCGGGTGCGGCAAAACCAGCCTACTCAAAATCATCGCTGGGTTGATTTCGCCCAGCCGCGGCGAGATCTGGGTCAAGGGTACAAAGGTCGAGGGGCCGGGCCCGGAACGGGCGTTTGTGTTTCAAGATTTCGCGCTGCTGCCGTGGGCCAACGTTCTACGCAATGTTGCTTTCGGCCTGGAGTTGCGGGGCCTGCCCAAACCGGAGCGCGACGCCATCGCCCGCAAACACATCGGCGAGGTTGGCCTCGCGTCTTTCGAGTCAAGTTACCCGCATCAGCTCTCCGGTGGCATGCGCCAGCGTGTCGGTCTCGCCCGCGCCCTCGCGGTCGACGCCGATATAATTCTGATGGACGAGCCCTTTTCTTCGGTCGATGAGCAGACGCGGCGGAAGTTTCAGGAGGAGCTTCTGGTTCTGCTCCGGCACAAAAGAAAGACTGTGATCTTCGTCACCCACAGCATTGAAGAAGCGGCCTATTTATCAGATCAAATCGTGCTTTTATCACCGCGACCGGGAACTTTATCGAAGATTGTTGAGCCTAATATCCATCGCGAGGGAAGAAGTCCCGACGAGATCCGACGCGACAAGAACTATCTCGATGCCGTTGACGAGATATGGCAGATCCTGAAACATTACGTCTGAAGAAAAGAAGCCTACGGGAGCGATCTGTCAACATCAATATTCCGTCACTCTAATGCCTGGGATGTCTTATCCTGCGCATTCCTGGTGAGCTCTCATGATCCTGTTCGGTAGAAAAATTCCGATTTTATTCTCGCTGGCGGTCTGGTTTTTCGTCTGGGAGATCGTTGGCCGGGCCGAGCTATCAACGATCGTTCCGCCAGTTTCACGCGTAATCGTGGCCGGAATCACGATCCTACCCACTGAAAAATTCAGCGCCGCGGTCGTCATTTCGTTGCGCTCTTTCGCGATCGGCATGGCGCTAGCGCTCTTGATCGGTATTCCCCTCGGTTTCCTCATGGCCAGATTGCCGGCGGTCGGAAAAATCCTAGGGATGTGGGTGAACATCTTTGTCAGCGCGCCGATCTCGGCGCTGGTGCCGATCTTGATGGCGGTGATCGGCATCGGCGAGACCACGGTGGTAGTCACGATTTTCCTCTTCGCCGTATTCGTAATAATCCTTGACACCCAAGTGGGTGTAAAGCAGGCGGACCGCTCGCTGGTGGAAATGGCGCGCTGCTTCGGCGCCAAGTGGTATCAACTTTACACCAAAGTGCTTTTTCTGAGTGCTCTGCCGGAGATTCTCGCCGGCGTGCGCTTGGGGGTGATCCGCGGCGTCAAGGGAGTCGTCATCGGCCAGCTTCTGATCGCGATTCTCGGCATCGGCGAGCTATTCGAGCTCTATTCGCAAAATTTTTTAATGGAGGAATTCTGGGCTCTGGTAATTATCGTTTTTATGTTCGCCTTCGCCGTTTCCGAGGCCGTCGCCTATTTCGAGCGGCGCGTCGATTACTACGCGAGCGCACGTTAGCCGGAATTATTCACATCGAAAAACGGGTGGCGAACTCGAGCAACGGGAAAAATTTGTTGGCCAAAATCGCCAAAGCCGACGAGGCAGTAAATGATGTATCTGACTAACGTACACAATTTGGCTAATATTATTTTGACCAAATTGCGGGTGTTGGGTCGTCAACGTCAGGGCCGCTGGGTCCGGATCTCACTCGCTAAGCACGCCGCTTACGTTTGTCAACCGACTTGACGCCTTTAAAGGCAGTGCTTAGCTTTTCGATATAAGGAGGTCACAGTTATGGAACTAGTAAGATGGGAACCCTTTGGGGATTTTGACAACGTTCGTTCTGTGTTTAATGACTTATTCGATGAGAACTTTGAACGCTCGTGGACACAACCGA
>JAICHC010000164.1 GCA_025922795.1 Candidatus Binatia bacterium
ATCAAAAAATGCAGGAGGCCTACCAACGCTATCAAGAGCTGCGAAACCGGCTGCAGAACCAGATCGCCGAGCGCGGCATGCAAGGCAAGCCGAGCATGAGCGGCCAGGATCCGCAAGCCATGATGGACATGCTCGACCGTATGCAAAAGCTACTGGAGGATGAAAACTTTCTTAAAAATCTTCCCAGCATGATGGACAACGCGGTCAACAACCTGGAAAGCATGTTGGAGAATCTCGACTCGATGACTCAGGAACAGTTGCAGCAGCTGAGCGATATGATGAGCCAGATGCAGCAGCTCGAACAGCTGATGAACCAATTTTCCTTTCAGGGCTCCCAGCGCATGGGTATGGGCGATGCCGGACAGCTTCTCAGCCAGTTGCGCGGCCTCGAGCGCTTCCTTCGCTGGGGGCAACGCGGCATGGGCGATCCCTCAGAGCTCAATCTCGACGAATTGCGCGAGATCCTCGGCGAAGAAGCCTACGAGCATCTGCAATACTTGAAGGGCGTCGAGCAGGCCCTGGAGGACGAAGGTTATATCGTCCGAACCGGTCACGGCCTTCGCCTGACGCCGAAGGGCATGCGTAAAATCGGCGACAAGGCTTTGCGCGAGATTTTCCAAATGCTCAACAAAGGCCGCTGGGGCAATCACGCCACCTCCCTGCGCGGCTCTCAGGGCGATCTCATGGAGGAAACCAAGCAGTACGAGTACGGCGATCCGCTCAACGTTAACATCGGCGAAACCTTGTTAAACGCCCTGGAGAAACGCAAAGCAGGCGAGCCGGTCCGGATCGCGCCGGATGATTTCTCCGTCCACCGCGTCGAGTACTCGACAGTTAGCGAAACCGCGCTGCTGATCGATGTGAGTTATTCGATGCTGATGAACGACGCCCTGCACGCCGGGAAAAAAGTCGCGCTCGCCCTGCACCGGCTGATTCAAACCAAATACCCGCAGGACACGCTTCACCTGGTTGCATTCCGTTCTAACGCCAAATTGATTCGCGCCGAAGATCTGCCGTCGATCGTCTCCCTCACCTATTTCATGGAACACGGCACCGATATCAAGGAAGCGTTGCGCTACGCGCGCCAATTGCTCGGCTCGAATCGCAGCGCCAACCGCCAGATCATTCTTATCACCGACGGCGAACCGACGGCGGCGACGCTGGATCGCGGCGGCCGGCTGCACAGCGGCTGGGGCTCGGCCCTGCTACACAGCCGTATCGTTCACGAGACACTCAAGGAAGTAAAACGCTGCACCCAGAGCGGTATCAAGATCAACACCTTTATGCTCGGGGCGGATTTCTATCGCCAGGGATTTGTCGACCAGTTGTCCCGGCTCAACACCGGCCGGGTCTTTTACACGACACCCGATCAGATGGGCAACTATATCGTTGTCGACTACCTCAACAACAAACGCAAGCGCCTGACACGCTGACCGGCCGTTGCGCCAGCGCACCGCAGATCTCACATCTAAAAAGTTCAAAATAGCCCGAGATCAACGGGTTTATTGTCGTTGAACGTTTGAACCTGGAACGATTGAACGACTTAGTTAGCTCTTTTCGGTGATCAGCGCGAGTACGCCCGTGTAGGCAAACAAATGATTGGCTTTCCCGAGCGGCGCAAGCTCATAGCCGCCGAACATGCCGATCAGTGGAAAATCGCCCAGGCCTTGACGAATGTAGGCTGAGTCGATGCCGGGAATGCCGTAGAGCGAACTACCGCGCGCGCAGCAGTTAAAATACCAGCCCAGCGCCGGCTTTTTTCCAGCAAGGCCTTCCGCCTGCCGGAGCAGCATCTGATCCAGATCGTCGCGCGCGCGTTGGCCGTCGCGCATCGTAAAAATCACCGCCTCCCCCTCGCTGACCTGTTCAGCCACCCCGAGAATGCCTTTTTCGCCGTCCAAGCCGACAATATTCCGCACTAGGTAATTTCCCGCAGCCACGCTGTTCTCTTCGCGGCTCGCCGGCAGCCCGACGAACAGGACCATCAAAGCCCGCCTAAGATCGTCCGCCAGCGGTCCTTTGAGCAAGCGGGCGAACACATCGAGTGCGGGCCGATCGTTGATCTCGAGAATGAGATTCCCCTCGGCCTTGGTGATCACCATTGGCTCGGAAATCGGCTGGCAGCCTTGCGTGATGTCTACCCGGACCTGGAAATCGCCCGAGAGATAAGCGCCCGCTATCGCATTGGTCGCGAGCTTGTCGCCGCAGAGTTGGAACGTGGCGCCCGCGGCGCCGTTTTCCGTGGAACCGGCGCCGATGACCGGATAAAAACCCGCCCGGCTTGCCATACTCCCGAGCAATGGCTGCGGATTGCCGTTGTAGGTGTCAGGAAGCAAGATGATCAGCGAATTTTCATCTCGCGTCTTGAGGAGAAAATCGCCGAAGCTTGCTCCCAAGTTCGTCTCGTTGCCCCGCAACGGCTCGAACATGAATGGACGCCCGACGATTTCTTCGGCGGCGATCACGAGCACTGCCACACCGCTGCTGCCCTCAATCTCTCCTTCCCCGGTCATCACGCCGGCGGCGCTGGAGCCGACGACACAATCGGTCCCCACCGAACGAAGCAGGGACGAAACCAGCTCGCGCGGATGGCCGGCGTGATCGGCCGTGAAAAAGATCATGGCCAAATCAGCCCGCGTGGCTCCGGCGCCATTCAGCGCCAAACTCACCGCTTCCGTCACCGCATCGGCGGTCGCCTGCCGTTGGCTTTGCCCAACTCCCGCGCGAATCATGTTAAATTCACTATAAGAAAGTGCGGATCGGGGTCAAGCGCGATAAAGACACGGTTTCTGCATTGAAAATTTCTCGACATGGGCATACAATTCAACCCTGGCGCAACACTCACCGATCCATCGAAACGAACCATGAAGATTGTTCAGATTCCCTTACTACGCGACAACTACGCTTATCTACTGGTGTGCGAAAAATCCAAGAGCGCCGCGATTCTCGATCCTTCCGAAGCCGATCCGGTTCTCAATCGCATCGATCAGGAGCAGGTCTCTCTCGAAGCGATTCTCAATACACACCATCACCGCGACCACACCGGCGGCAACGAGGGCATTCTGGCGCGGCATGAGAGCGAAGTTTATGGTCATACCAGCGATAGCGAGCGGATTTTCGGTTTTACCCGCGGCGTCGACGAGGGCGATGAAATTCAGCTCGGCGAGCTCAAGGGAAAAGTTATTTTCGTCCCCGGGCACACCAGCGGCCACGTCGCCTATCTGTTCGAGAATAATCTATTCTGCGGCGACACCTTGTTCACCGCGGGCTGCGGCCGGCTCTTTGAAGGCACGCCGGAGCAAATGCAGGCCTCCCTTAAGAAACTGATGGCCCTGCCCGACAACACCAAAGTCTATTGCGGGCATGAATACACTGAAAGCAATCTGCGATTCGCCATGTCTGTGGAACCCAAAAATCCCAAGCTGGTCTCGCGCTTCGAACGGGTGCAAGGTTTGCGCTCGCGTGGCGCACCGACCGTGCCGGGCACGCTGGAAGAAGAGAAACAGACCAATCCATTCCTGCGTTGGGACAGCAAGGAAATTCACGTCAGTCTTAAATCGGCGGATCCCGATACGCGTCTCGATCCCGTTTCGGTTTTCGCAGCGGTTAGAAAGATGAAAGACGCGTTTTAAAAACCGTCTCTTCAGTCCATCGCCGCTTCTCTCTTGACCCCTGCGTTGCTCCCGCCGCTGCGCGAGAAAGGATTGATTCGCTCGGCGGCATTCGTTGAGATCCGAGCGTACTTCCTCGCGCCTACAATTTTGCTTGATCGTTTTGCGCTTCGAGGTTATTTTGCTAGTCGAATCTAGCGAAGATTAACCTGCCATAAGATTTTAACCGTAGACCGAGGGATTCGTGCCAGCGCGCGAAGACGAGCGATGAATCTTAAGGAACGAACCTACCTCTGGTATCTTGCCGCGCTGCGCATCTATGTCGGCTACTACTTGCTGCTGCAAGGCATTCGAAAGTACCAACGTAATTTTCCCGAAAGCGATTGGAGCCGGCGCCAGATCGGTGATATTGCATCCCTCGATCTGTTCCCTTGGTACAAGAGATTCTTGCTCGACTATTTCGTGCCCCATCAGGAGCTGTTCGGCTACCTGGTCATGGTCGGTGAAATTGCGGTCGGCGCGTGTTTGCTGGTCGGCCTCTTCACCCGGTTCAGCGCATCAATCGGCCTATTTATGCTCGTCAATTATTATCTCGGTCCGGGCATGACGAGAGGAGGCGCGACGCTGGCCCAGCAACAAACGTTTATTATCCTGCTGGCGGTTTTTGTGCTGGCGAATCCAGGCCGCACCTTGGGACTCGACGGTCTGTTCTTCGGCGGCAAAGGAAGGGGGGCTCGATGAAACTCTCTGGAGCGGCAACACCGGAAGGCACGGACCGCTATCGAAAGCGTTTCGCCGATAAGAGTCCTCAGGAGCATTTTCGCCAGACCCACGGCATGTGGATGTCGTCCATCGGGATCGGAACGTACTTGGGCAATCATGATGACATGACCGACCGGCAATATCGGGACGCCCTCGTGCATGCCGTCGAGTCGGGCTGCAACGTTATCGACAGCGCAATCAATTACCGGTGCCAGCGCAGCGAGCGCTCCATCGGTGCCGCCTTAAAAGAACTGGCAAGCCGGGGCTATGGCCGGGACGAGTTGATCGTCGCCACGAAAGGCGGCTTTCTACCCTTCGACGGCGTGCCGCCGCGCGACCCGAAGAGCTATTTTGAAGAGACTTTCGTCGGCACCGGCCTGGCTACCGCCGCAGAGATCGTCGGCGGCTATCACTGCATGACGCCACGCTACCTGTCCAACCAGCTTGACCGGAGTTTGCAGAATCTCGATTGCAACTGCGTCGACGTTTATTACGTGCACAACCCGGAAAGTCAGTTAGGAAAAGTAACGCGGCAGGAATTCGACAACCGGCTGTGCCGGGCTTTTGAAGCCCTCGAACATGCCGTCGCGGCCGGCAAGATCCGCATGTACGGCACGGCCACGTGGAACGGCTTTCGCAACTCGCCGAGCGCTGACGATTACTTGTCGCTGGCGCAAATCGTCGCTCTAGCGGAAAAAGCCGGCGGCAAGGATCACCATTTTAGAGTGATTCAACTACCGCTTAATCTCGCGATGAGCGAGGCTCTTTCCAACGCCAATCAGACGATCGACGGCAAAGAGTCAACCCTGCTCGGAGCCGCCCAGATCCTCAACATCGCCGTCATGTGCAGCGCTTCGGTGCTGCAAGGACAGCTGACGCGCAACTTACCGGAGATGATTCGCGACACTTTCCAAGGTTTGGAGACCGACGGCCAGCGCGCCCTTCAGTTCGTCCGCTCGACGCCGGGTGTGACGACTGCGCTGGTCGGCATGAAACAGCTGGCCCACGTGGAAGAGAATCTCAAGACTGCGCGCGTGCCGCCCGCGCCTTGGAAGCAATACTCGAAGCTCTTCGAGGGCGCGCAGAATACCGCGGATCAATCATGATCTCGCATATACTACTAAGGAGTTCGTTAGTTAGTAGACCTACTGGGACGAAGGGACGAATCGTGGAAAGCGCAGGCACCAGGACTCAAAGGACGCTTTCGCAGCCACGCCCAAGATTAAGCACTCGCGGCGTGGCTCGGGTGGTGGCCGATGACGCACAGACGCTTTGCCTGGGCTTGGAACGAGTCGTCCCTTGGTGTCCAACCAACCCTGTTGTCTAGATACTTATGAACTCCTTAATAATTGCCGGTCAGGTAGTCTAAATCACCGAACAGAGCCTCAAGTTTCGCAAGCACGGAGTCCGGCAGCGCAGGCTTCAAAATCGCCGCGACGTTTTCTCTTAAATGTTCGGGATTGCCGGTTCCTGAGAGAACAACGTCGACGCCTGATTCATGCCGGCAAAAACGATAAGCCGCCTCAGGCAACGAAGCCGCACCGCTTTCTTTAAGCAAAAAACCAAGTGGATCTTTGGCGTCGAGCGCGCCGTGCGCGATCGCGCCCTTTGCGGTTAACTCGACGCACATCTCTTTCAACCTCTCGGGTTGGCTGAGCGCGCGGCGGACCGCAAACATATTGAGCACGCCGACGCCTTTGCCGCTGGTCAGCGGGAAAACGGACTTGCGCGCCGACGGATTCAAGAGACTGAAGCCGACCATCACCACATCCCACAAATCTTCCTTGAGCCCTTGTTGCAACACCGTATGCGACGGGTCCTGGACGAAACCTTCGGTGACGCCGATGAAGCGAATCTTGCCCTGCTGCTTGAGCCGCCGCATAGCGGGCATCAGCCGGTTTTTGGCGAACTCGTAATCTTGCGGCTCGACGCCGTGCAGGTGATAGACGTCGATGTAATCCGTGCCGATCAGCTTTAAACTCCGCTCCAAACCCTTGACGACTTCTGCTGCTGGATCGGCATGCTCTTTTACCGGCAATGTTTTTTTTGTGGAGATGACCAACCGGTCCCGCGGCAGTCCAGCAATCGCCTTGCCGACGATCGCCTCGGTCTCGTAGGATTGCGCCGTATCGAGAAGATTGACGCCGAGATCAAGCGCCTGCCTGACCAGCGCGACTGCATGGTTCGCCGACTGCGGATCATTGCGCATGCCGAGCCGGCTCGGCCCGCCGCA
>JAICHC010000165.1 GCA_025922795.1 Candidatus Binatia bacterium
CCAAAGATTTCATTTCAAGATTTTTGTTACCACAGTGGCCGATCAAAAAGGAAACAAGAGCGCCGCCGCTTTGGCGCGCCGAGAGGCAGGCAGATCAATCTCTGTCGGTGATCTAAATTAATCTCATCGCGAGGCAAACCTCGGATCCTGCACACGGACTCCGAACGAACCAAGTTGCGTGGCGATGGCGATCGTTTGGAGCGCTACGGGACAACTACACTTTGAAATCGTAAATCTGTTGAATGATCGGCGAGCGCTCAAGACTGATGCGCAAGGATTGGTTTTGTAAGGTTGCGCGAACTCGGTCGACAACCTCGCGCGCCTTTTGATAAACGACTCGCGCGTCGTCGCGTTTATTTAAATGATCCTTTAGTTGCCCCGCAGCGAGGTAGGTCTTCCAGAGCTGGGTCGGGTTACCGACCGTCTCTGCGATCATGACGGCCTCTCGCAGCGCCCCTTCAGCGTCATCCCAGTGACGCCGCGCCGTGGCGATCTCACCCTGGAGCCGCAAACCTTTGACGAGGTACTTCCTCGAGTTAGTGCGTCTGGCAATGTCGAGACATTGGCCGGCAAACTCCCGCGCCTTTGTGTAGTCCCCACGGGCGAGCCACAGCTCTCCCAGGCTTGCGAAGAGATGGGTTGAATAACGCCATTTCATCCACTCGCTGGTCCCTGGGTTCTTCAGCAGCCGGTAAACGCCGTCAAGGAACTCGTGGGCGAGGGTAAGATCTCCTTTGGCTAGAAAAATATCCCCCAGGTTGATTTCGGGATTGGCAATCGTTTCAGGGTCGCCTCGCCTGCGCGCGCCCTCGGCGCCGCGCTGGTTTAGATCAATGCCGCGGTCCAGGTCACCACATTCCATGTGCAGCCAGCCAAGGCAGTTGAGCATGCGGTGGCGCTGGACCTCATCGCCGACCTTCTCGGATAGCGCCAATCCTTCCTCGAACGTGGCAAGAGCGGCATCGTAATCGCCTTTGCCGGTGAGGGTGACACCGTGCATGAAAAGGCCGTAGAGAAGCGGCACCAGCAAGTTGTTAGAGCGAGCGATCCGTAGCCCTTCAGAGAGAAAACGCGACGCTTGCGGGTAGTCACCCGCCCAGTTCGTTGTCAGTCCCATAAAACAGAGCGACAATGACTCATGGAGCACATCGCCAGCCTCATGGCTAATCTTGAGCGCCTGTGCGATTTCGGGCTCCCCTTTGTCCAGGCGGGCAGTGACCACATAGACAAAGCCAGTTACGAAGTGAGCGCCGGCCAGAACCGCCTTGGCATCCGCCGCCGAGGCAACTTCAATCGCCTCACGAGAGTAGTCGAGCGCCCGGTCGAAGCTATGGGCCCACAGCGAAGCGAATCCCATCCCGGCGAGCGCCGCCCCCTCGCTCGCGCGATCCCCTGCCTGACGCGCGAGATTTAGCAGGCGCTCGCCCTCAGCCCGGGACTGTTCGAAATCACTCAAGACGAAATACAGATTCGACTTCGCCTGATGAATTGCCATCAGGGTTCTCTGATCCGCGGCGTTACCGAGCATCTCTGTGGCCTTTAACGCTTGGTCGTAGAGGGCGACGGCCTCGCGTGTGGCAAATGCCTGCGTGGCTTTTTCTGCGGCCTTCAGAGAGTACTCCAAGGTCTGCTGCCACTCCTCGGCCTTCGAGAAGTGGTACGCCAGGATCTCGTAGTGCTCGGCGAGACGATCGGCGTAAAGCTCTTCGATTGCCCGGGCGATAAAGCCATGAAGTTCCTTTCGACGTTGCACCAAGAGCGAGTTGTAGGCGACCTCGTGCGTGAGCGCATGTTTGAACATGTAGGCGAGCTCGGGATAGATACTCTTCTCGTGAATCAGCTCAATCGCCTTGAGTGTTTTCAAAAATTCGTCGTGTCGGTCCTGCAAGTCTCCCAGCCGATCCAGCAGCCGGCGGGTAAATTCCCTGCCGATCACCGAGGCCAATTGAAGGGTCCGCTTGGGCGCTTCCTCGAGCCGATCGATACGGGCCATGATGACATCCTGAATCGTATCCGGAACGAAAATCGAATCGATCCGCTTGGCCAAGACAAAGCCGTCTTCGACCCGCTGAAGCACACCAATCTCCTGCAGCGATTTGACGACCTCTTCGACAAAGAACGGATTTCCCTCGGCCTTCTTGACGATCAACGCTTTGACCTCTTCGGGAATCTTTTCCGCGGCGAGCATGGCTTGAGCCATCTGGATGCTGGCTAGGCTTGAGAGATTATCGGGAGCGATCCGGGTGTGATAGGTTCGCTCGCCAAACGGGTGGTGGTAGTCAGGGCGGTAGGTGAGAATCAGCAGCACAGGACTCGCCGCAATGCTGTCGGCCACTAGCTGCAAGCTCTCTTCGGTGGCCCTATCCATCCAGTGAAGATCCTCGAAGACGACTACCTGGGGACGGCGTTCGGCGGCGCGCAAGAGAAGACGCCGAAGCGCCTCAAAGATCTCGCCGCGCCTGAGTTGCGGATCCATGGACAAGACCGCCGGGTCTCCCGGATCGACCGACAAGAGATAGCGGATGTATGGCAAGGTTGGCCTAAGCTCCTCGCCGATGAAAAGAACTCCCCGTTCGATCTTCGAGGTGATCGCTTCCTCGCTCTCGTTCTCCTCGATGCGAAAGTTCCGTTTGAGCAGATCGATCAGCGGATAAAATGCGATGGACCGGCCAAAGGATATGCAATGTCCTTCGAGCCACGTCGCCGCTTCACCAAGCCGACGGCGAAATTCGAAGAGCAGGCGCGATTTACCGATCCCAGGCTCACCGGCGATGAATACCACCTGGCCACGGCCGTTCTTTACCTTTTTGAAGCATTCGGAGAGCGCGTGAAGCTCGTGGTCGCGTCCAAAGTACGGCGTCAAGCCGCGTTCGGCGGCAAGGTCAAAGCGAGTCCGTCCGCGCCGCGCGCCGATCACCTCATAGGACTCAATGGGCTCGCTCTTGCCTTTTACCGTAAGCGGTCCAACGCGGCGTGTTTCGAAGTAGCCGCCGATGAGGCGATAAGTTGGCTCGGCGACGAGCACTGTCCCGGGCGGGGCATGCTGCTGCATGCGTGCGGCGAGGTTGGTGGTGTCGCCGATCGCCGTGTAATCCATCCTGAGATCGTTGCCGATGGCGCCGACCACCACGAGTCCCGTGTTCAGGCCAATACGCATTTTGAATTCAATGTCTCTCGCGGCGCGAAGCCGCGTCCCGTATTCGCCGGCGACGCGCTGGATGGCTAGCGCCGCGTGAACGGCGCGAACCGCATGATCTTCATGGGCTACCGGCGCGCCGAAAAGCGCCATAAGGCCGTCGCCGAGAAACTGCGTCACCGTACCCTCGTATTCGTGGATCTCGTGCAGCATAAGCTCGAGGGCCTCTTCAATAATCCCGTGAATTTCCTCAGGGTCCAGCTTTTCTGCCAACGCAGTCGAGTCGACAACGTCGACAAAGACAACCGTGACTTGCTTGCGTTCTCCGGCTAGCGCCGAGCGCGAATTGAGGATCTTCTCGGCTAGATGCTTGGGCGTATACTGCTGGGGCGAGGCGAACCTGGACGCCGCTTCAACTGCCGATGTCGCGAGCTGAGCGCCGCATTCGCCGCAAAATTTCTGCTGCGGCAGGTTCACATGACCGCACGACACGCACAGCACGGAAAGCCGGGCCCCACACTCACCGCAAAATTTTTGGCCCGCGGGGTTGTCGGTTTGGCAGCTTTGGCAGCGTATCATGCCAAATCTTTCACTCCTCGTGAACGTGGCAAGAATCTCGCGCTGTGCCGGGTAGGCGAAACAGAGATTACTTTGATCCTCTTACCCCAAGCCGAGGAGGTTGTCCAGCAAGTGCGGATCTGGGCAATCGTTCATTCAATTGGGCCGCCAATATTCACGTCGACCTTCCCGATCCCGGCGGATGCCCAACCCGCATGCCTAAACAGCCTGCGTCCGGCGTGCAAACCATTATGCTTTTTGCTATAAAATCATTGACTCGATTATCTTGAAGGGAGATCTCATGAGTCCAACGGCACAGGCCTACATCAGGCAATTTCACTTGGGCCCAACAAGATGATTTGGCCGGAAGGACTCTGGTACATGAAAGAATCAAAGAAGATGTCCCGCAGATCGTTGAACAATACATGACGCTCGAAGCGGCGGACCAGGCCAAAGAAGCCAGCTCTGCTGCGAAATAGACCGCATCTCACATCGCTAGTCGCCTTCCGCAAGTTGTCTCGGGGCGAAATTCGCGGTTTCTCCACGATTGGATCAGGGAGAAACCGCGTTTGTGCGTCGCGTCGTGCGGCGGGCGGTCATGCGAAATCGCGGCTGAGCCAACATTTAGAAACAAGACCGAACTTTAAAAGTAAAGGATCATCATCGTGGCAGATAAAACTTTAACCCTGGATCAATTTCGCACGTTGCGAAAAGACAACTGGTGGGTTGAGCCGTTACTCGTGGTCTTAGTTCTCGGCGGCTTCGCGATTTACGCGACCTGGGCGGCTTTGCAGAACGCGCATTATTATTACGCGCCTTACCTTTCGCCGTTTTACTCGCCGTGCATCGCCGAGAACTGCGCGCACGTGACGCTGCCCCTCGTTGGTTCCTGGTGGAATCTATCTCCGGCGTTTTTGGTTCTCTGGGTGCCCGGCGGCTTTCGCGCCACCTGCTACTACTATCGCAAAGCCTATTACCGATCCTTCTTTCTCTCGCCGCCGGCCTGCGCCGTCCGGGACGCCAGCAAGACTTACAGCGGCGAGACTCGGTTTCCCTTCTTGTTTCAAAACCTGCATCGTTACTTCTTCTATCTGTCGTTGGTGATTCTGGTGTTCTTATGGTGGGATTCGTTGCTTGCCTTTAGATTTCCAGATGGCATCGGCGTGGGCGTCGGGACGATTGTGCTCGGCGTGAACGCCGCATTGTTGACCGTCTTTAGCCTCTCGTGCAATTCCTGCCGGCATGTTTGTGGCGGTTTTTTGAATTCGTTTCACAGCGCGCCGGGTAAATACAAGACTTGGAGATTCATCACTAGACTCAATGAAAAACATATGGAGTACGCCTGGGTGAGTTTGATCTGGGTCGCGCTTACCGATGCTTATGTGCGCCTGCTCGCGATGGGCGTGATCACGGACTTGAGGTTTTTCTGATGGCTGAGGCAAAGTACGAAACTCACGAATACGATGTGGTCGTTATCGGTGCGGGCGGCGCCGGTCTGCGCGCCGCGGTTGAGGCGTCCGCCCAGGGCGCTAAAACCGCGCTGGTCTGTAAATCCCTGCTCGGCAAAGCCCACACCGTCATGGCCGAAGGCGGCATCGCGGCGGCCATGGGTAATGTTTATCCCGAAGATAACTGGAAGGTACACTTTCGCGACACCATGCGTGGCGGCAAGCTGCTTAACAACTGGCGCATGGCGCAGATACACGCCCAGGAAGCGCCGGACCGCGTCCTGGAACTGGAGGAATGGGGCGCGTTGTTCGACCGCACCCAGGACGGCCTGATCCTGCAACGGGACTTCGGCGGTCATCGTTATGCCCGGCTTGCTCACGTCGGCGATCGCACCGGCTTGGAAATGATCCGCACACTCCAACAGCATGCCGTTCACAAGGGCATCGACGTATACATGGAGTGTAATCTCCAGCGCCTGCTCACCGACAGCGGCCGGATCAGCGGCGCCTTTGGCTACTGGCGCGAGAGCGGGAAATTTATTTTATTCAAATGCAAAGCCGTGGTGCTCGCCACCGGCGGCGGCGGCAAAGCCTGGAAAGTGACGTCGAATTCCTGGGAATACAGCGGTGACGGGGTCACTATGGCAGCAGACGTGGGCGCGGATCTCATGGATATGGAATTCATGCAGTTTCACCCCACCGGCATGGTTTGGCCGCCCAGCGTGCGCGGTATCCTGGTGACCGAAGGCGTGCGCGGCGATGGCGGGACCTTGAAGAACAGTAAAGGCGAGCGTTTCATGTTCCGCTATATCCCGGAATTCTTTAAAGCGGAAACCGCCGACAGCGAAAAGGAAGCCGACGCGTGGTATGAGGACAAGCGCAACCGGCGGACTCCAGATCTACTGCCGCGCGACGAAGTCGCTCGAGCGATCAACTCGGAAGTCAAAGCCGGGCGCGGCACGCCGCACGGGGGAGTCTTTCTCGATATCGCGTCCCGCCGGCCGGCAGATTATATCCAGCGCCGCCTGCCCTCGATGTATCATCAATTCAAGGAACTCGCCGACGTCGATATCACCAAGGAGCCGATGGAAGTGGGACCGACCTGTCACTATGCGATGGGCGGCGTCAGAGTGGATGCCGACAGTACTGCGACCACGGTTCCCGGGTTGTTCGCCGCCGGCGAAGTCGCTGCTGGCCTTCATGGTGCTAATCGGCTAGGCGGAAACTCACTCTCAGATTTGCTGGTTTTCGGCCGGCGCGCCGGTCTCTATGCCGCCGAGGACGCGAAGAAACTGCAGGGTGCGCTCTCGATCAATAACGAGCAAGTCGATGCTTATGCGCGCGAGCTGCTCGCGCCTTTCGAAGCGCAGGGCAGTGAAAATCCCTACAAGATCCACAGCGACTTGCAGGACTGCATGCAAGACCTGGTCGGTATC
>JAICHC010000166.1 GCA_025922795.1 Candidatus Binatia bacterium
AGCACGCGAACGGCGCGGCTGAGAAGTCTTGCAAACGCATTACGAAACATGATGCCGGTCCAGCCGGCCCAGTAGGTGCGATTGAGTTGCTCGGGAGTTAACGAGGCAGCAAGCGCGAGCGGGTCAAGCAAGCTAGCGTGATTCGGAGTCAAGATAAACGGCGCCTCTTCGGGCAATTGGTCTTTCCCCTGAACGTTGAGACGATAAAGCGAACGCAACAGAATCCGATTGAGCCCAAGCAGAACTTTCCCGACGAGCCGCATGGATCGACTCTGTGGCTCAAGCCAATGCCGTTGGGAATCACTGAGCAACTCCTTGGGATGCTTGAATCGCTCCAACAGATCCGCAGCTGGCTCGGAGAGGTGTGTCGGGGACGTTGCCTCCCGCAGCAGATCGCGGACGCTTTCGATCCTGCCGATGGCCGCGTCATCGAGATCAGCGCCGGTCAGAGCATGGATTTCCATCGTCAAGTTGAGCCAATCCATTGAATCGATGCCCAGGCCATATTGGACGTTTATTTCCGGTGCGAGACGCGCCTGAGGATAGTGTTGCGCCAGTGCGTCCCAGATTTTTTTTGCCGCAGGATCGCCCAGAAGCTCCTGATCTTCGGGTGCCATCTGCTCGATTGGCACGGGCCCTGGCTTTGAATCTCTCCCGGTTTTTGCGCGTTCGAAGCGTTCCGATAACGTGTGCCGGCGGATTTTCCCAATGCGCGTTCGCGGCAAAGGATCGCGGGTGATGGCATAGTCGCTGATGCGATGGTGCGTCGGAAGATTGCTCGACTGCCGCCGTACTTCTCTGCCAATCAGATCTTCGATCGATCGCGCCTCGGGTCCGGCGTGAGCTTCAGGAACGATGAGAGCGACTAACCGATCGTTTCGTGCCAGCACACCGGCTTCGCGTATGTGCGGGCTTTGCTCCAACGCGCCCTCCACCTTTTCCGGTTGCACATTCTCTCCGCCGGAGAGAACTATCATGGACGACGCTCTGGCGACCAGGTGAAGATATCCCTCGTTATCGATATAACCGAGGTCCCCGGTGCGAAAATAGCCGTCCGAGGTAAACGCTTTCTTGTTTGCCTCAGGTATGCGCCAGTATCCGTGGAAAATATTCGGCCCGCGCGCAAGCACTTCGCCAAACTGTTTTCCTTCTTCCGGCTTGGCAATCCGAAGCTCCACCCCCGGCATCGCCCGTCCTGCGCTGCCGATTTTTTCTTTGCCCGGCGTACTGAAGGTCAGTAACGGAGAGGTTTCCGTGAGCCCATAACCGCTGATGACCTGCCAGCCGAGGCCTTCGAGTTTCCAGGCGAGGTCCGGATCCATGGCGGAGCCGCCGGACGCGAGCAGACGCAGACCCGGCGCGACTCGGCGGCGCAGCGGTGCGAACAAGTAGTAACCTCCCCTGAAACCAAGCCATCGATGCATGCCAATCGAAGCGACGAGAAGACCGCGGAACAGAGCCGCAACTATCCTGCTTCGCTGCGTCAACCTGGAATGGACCGCATCATAGAAGGCGCTGTAGAGACGCGGAACACCGATCATTGCAGTGACGCCACCTTCCTGCATAGCGCGCAGGAACTCGCTGCCGGTCAGCGCGTGGGGCAAAATGATCGGCACGCCGGCGCCCAGCGGCGCCAACATGCCGACGGTGAACGGATAAACATGGTGCAGCGGCAGCGGGAGCAGAACCCGATCATCGCCGCGGATGATGTTCAAGCTCAGCAGCGCGTTGAGGTTCGAAGTGATGTTCGCGTGGGTGAGCGGCACGCCTTTGGGCTGGCCCGAAGTTCCCGAAGTGTAGAAAAGCACCGCGAGATCATCCGGAGCCGCAGCAGGTAGACTGCCGTTCGAATCCGTCAGGTAACCTCGCCAGTGGGGCCGTTCTTCCTTCTCCGCGTCGAGAAGAATGAAATTTAGCTTTTCTCCCGTCTCTTCAAGACGACGAAGCAGTTTCGTCGTCGTGCATGCCCACGTTGGACCGGAGTTACGCACGAGCGCGTTGAGCTCTTGGCCGCCCACCTGCGCATCCAGCGGCACGGGCACGGCGCGAGCATAGATCAGCGCCAAGCAGACGATGATCCATTCGGGCTGATTCGGCGCAAGTAACAGCACTCTGGAGCCGGGCTCCAGGCCGGACTTGAGCAAACCGCGCCCGAGACGCATCGCCAAATCGCCGAGTGTTTTGAAGGAGTAGCTCTCTGGTCCTTCCTTCTGAAAGCCGATCACGGCGGGGTTTTCACCTCGATCGGCAAGAGAGACGACGATCTCTTGAAGCGTTGTGGACGAGGCCATGAGCAATGAAGTCGCAAAAAAGGATGCCCTCAAACCTCGACGCCGCCCGTTCCACTTATGAGACAGCAGGATAGGGAAGCTGACGTGACGCGGGGTTAGTGCATCAATTGTATGTTAGGAACGGACAGCGCCAGGTTGCCCGCGTTATAACAGAAGATCAGGCAAATAGTTTCAGCAGAGCGCCGCACGCCCGCGACTGCCCAGTCACTAAAAATCCAAATACAGCCCGGGTCCGAAATATTCGATCTTTCTATCAAAAAACTGGCCGTTGGGAGAATGTCCCTTGTAGTATTCAAACAGAAAAGAAATCTTCCGCATAAAACTTCCCGGCCTCTCAAACTGCAGGCCGCCGCGGACGGAGGTCTCCGTGCTCCATTTGTTTTCTTGCCGATGTTGGAGGTCCAGAGCCGTGACGAAGCGGGTTGAATCGCCCCAGAATCTCCACGGGGTTTGCAGTTCGATACCGCCCTGCGACGCCCAAGGTTTGAGACCCGATGGATCGAGGTTAAACAGGTAAGCGCCGCCGGTATAAAGGCGAAGCCAATCAAAAAGCCTGTAAGATAATTTAAGGTCGACGCCTTCGAAACTGAGATTCACCCGATCGATTCGGTTGCGTAAGAGGAATTCGTCGCCGAGATGCGAGCTCTGATGAAAGATCCTGAAGATTGCCGATAAATCTTCTATCCGGTAGGTCGCCTGCCCGCCGGCAAAAAAGTCTGTATTGATCAAATCGGACGACGGCGCATCCAAGTCAAAAATCGAAAATACACCCGCCTGAAAACCGACCTCCCATCGTCCACTGAAAGGGCCACGCTCACGGTAAAGAGCGATAGTCTCACCAAAGCTCACAGCGCCGACGCTGCCCAGTTCCCGATCGTTTGGAAAATATCTGTAGCCCATCGAGAAGCGCGGCCAACGAGGATCGGCAACCAGCGGCTCAAAGAGGTTGCCGGCTGGAAGAAAGCCCAGCTCGTAATCCGGTTTAATCGACTTTTCCTGTAGAGTGACCTTTGTTCCCTGTTCTTGCGGGGTTGAGGACGCCACGACAATTCCGCGGGAATCGACGATTGTCACCTTCTTTACTCCCGCAATCGACATCAGCGCAGCGATGACCTTATTGGGATCCGCGCCGGTCAGGTCGTCGGATGTTACCCTGACGGACTCGCCGGCCACGTTCAGCGAGAACTTCTTCATGCGAAATTCCCGCTCCAGCACGGCAGAAGCATAGCCCTGGATGAAATCATCGCGGGTGGCGGCCCGCGCTATGAAAGGAAAGCACAGGAGCAGGACGGCCAGAGTTTTTAGAATTGATACCGCTTTTTCTTCTTTCATCTTCGTTCCTTCGATTTTGATTGCTTTTATTCTGCCCAAGGGGAGATCGGTGCGGATCGCCCCTACCTTTCAACGGATTGTTCATTAAACCTCACAGATAATGATGAAACCCATTCCGCTGAGATGATTAATTTCGAATAGGCGCTTCGACGCCCGCGTCAATATTGTCGCTTTCCGTGGATTCCACCCGGCCGGATGGCTGTTTATGTCCCCAGGTCCAGCCGCTGATCTCGGGGGAGTCCTGGCCGTGCTCGTAGATATATTCTTTGTGATCGATGAGCGCGTCGCGGATCGCTTGCTTGGCATAGGCGGCGCGCGCCCCCAGTTGCGGCAGCCGGTCGATCACGTCTCCCACCAGATGATAGCGGTCGATATCGTTCATGACACACATATCGAAGGGCGTGGTCGTTGTTCCTTCTTCCTTGTAACCGCGCACGTGCAGATTGTCATGGTTGGTGCGCCTGTAGGTCAGGCGATGGATCAGCCACGGGTAGCCGTGAAAAGCAAAGATGATCGGCTTGTCTTTCGTGAACAGCGCGTCGAAATCTCTGTCGCTTAACCCATGAGGATGTTCATTGGGCGACTGCAGGGTCATCAGGTTCACGACGTTAATGACCCTGATTTTGAGGTCGGGGAGATGCCGGCGCATCAGGTCCACCGCTGCCAGGGTTTCCAGGGTCGGCACGTCGCCGCAACAGGCCATCACCACGTCGGGCTCCGTCCCGCGATCGTTGCTCGCCCACTCCCAGATGCCGATGCCCGCAGTGCAGTGCTTGACCGCCTGATCCATATTGAGCCACTGCGGCGCCGGCTGTTTGCCTGCAATAACGACGTTGACATAATTGCGGCTACGGAGACAGTGATCCGTTACCGACAGCAGACAGTTGGCATCGGGCGGGAGATACACGCGGACGACCTCGGCTTTTTTATTGACCACGAGATCGATAAAGCCGGGATCTTGATGGCTGAAGCCGTTGTGATCCTGCCGCCACACGTGCGAAGACAGCAGATAGTTGAGCGACGCGATGGGCCGGCGCCAGGGAATGTCGTTGCACACCTTCAACCACTTGGCGTGCTGGTTGAACATCGAATCGACGATGTGAATGAAAGCTTCGTAACAGGAGAAAAATCCGTGCCGGCCGGTCAAGAGGTAGCCTTCCAACCATCCCTGACACTGATGCTCGCTCAGCATTTCCATCACACGACCGTCCGGTGCGAGCTTGTCATCGTAGTCAAAGCGCTCCGCCATCCACGCGCGGTCGGTCACTTCGAGCACGTCCTGCCAGCGGTTCGAATTATTCTCGTCGGGACTGAAGAGACGAAAATTTTTGCCTGCCAAATTAAGCTTCATCACGTCGCGCAGGAATTGTCCCATCACGTGGGTGGCCTCGGCAGTTATGTCGCCGGGGCTCGCGACCTCGACGGCATAATCGCGAAAGTCCGGCAAGCGCAGCTCTCTAAGCAGGAGGCCGCCGTTGGTATGCGGGTTGGCGCTCATCCGCCGCTCGCCTTTGGGCGGAAGCTCGGTTAGCTCGGAACGGAGGCGGCCCTGTTTGTCGAACAGCTCTTCTGGTTTGTAGCTTTTCATCCATTGTTCGAGGATTTTTACGTGTGATGGGTTGCTATGCATCTCGCCCATGGGTACCTGGTGCGAGCGCCAATAGTCTTCAGTGCGCTTGCCGTCGATCTCCTTCGGGCATGTCCAGCCTTTCGGGCTGCGCAGCACGATCATGGGCCAGCGCGGCCGGTCTACACTCTGCTTGCGGCTTCTTGCATCGCTCTGAATTTGCTTGATCTCATCGATGACCCGATCGAGGGTGGCCGCCATGAGCTGATGCATCTTTTCCGGTTCATGGCCCTCAACGAAATGGGGTGTGTAGCCGTAGCCGCGAAACAGCTGGTCCACTTCTTCATGACTGATCCGCGCCAGTACGCAGGGACTGGCGATCTTATAGCCGTTGAGGTGCAGGATCGGCAGCACCGCGCCGTCGCCGGCCGGGTTCAAGAACTTGTTCGAATGCCAGCTGGTCGCCAGCGCTCCGGTTTCGGCTTCGCCGTCACCGATGATGCAGGCGACGATCAGATCGGGGTTGTCGAACGCGGCGCCGTAGGCATGCGACAACGAATAGCCCAATTCACCGCCTTCATTGATCGAGCCCGGCGTCTCGGGTGCGACGTGGCTGGGGATGCCGCCGGGAAACGAGAACTGCTTGAACAATTTTTTCATTCCCTCTTCGTCGGAGGAGATGTTGGGATAGACCTCGCTGTACGTGCCTTCCAGGTAGGCATTGGCGACTAAACCTGGCCCGCCATGCCCCGGACCGGTGATGTAAATCATATCGAGATCGCGCGCCTTGATGACTCGGTTAAGATGAACATAGATAAAATTCAAACCCGGTGTTGTTCCCCAGTGGCCGAGCAATCTCGGCTTGACGTGTGCTTTGCTGAGAGGTTTCTTGAACAGGGGATTGTCGTAAAGATAAATCTGGCCGACTGACAGATAGTTTGCCGCCCGCCAGTAGGCATCCAGCCGGTTTAACTCTCGTTGGGATAGTGTTTCCGGCATGATGATCTCCTCCTCGCTTCAGCTTAACGGACACAGCCACTCGCGCAATGCCGATGAAGGCAAGTGCGAAAATTAAGAACCGCACAGGCTCGCTATGATATGAGCGCCACGTTCCACCTCTTTACCGCGGGCATTTCCTGATAATAGCTCAGGATGTTCAATGTCGCCGTATCCAGGAGGAAGTGACATCCGGCCCCGGCTGGAAATCCAAGCCAACGAGCCGCAAAGACTCTGAAAATGTGACCATGGGCAAAAAGGACAACATCTCCGTTAACCGCGCGTACTCGCGCAATCACGCGATCGACCCGGGCGCCAATCTGCTCGGGATTTTCCCCGCCGGGGCAGCCGTCGCGGAAAAGTATCCAGCCAGGAGCCTGTGC
>JAICHC010000167.1 GCA_025922795.1 Candidatus Binatia bacterium
CGTCGGGGTTGCCTTTTTGCCTCACCGTATCGCCATGGCGCACGAGGAAAATGGCCTGCTGCGCTTCCGCGAGACCGACATAGCACAGCAATGAAGCAACTAAGATTGTTATCCTTCGCATTTCTCCTCCTTACACGGCTGCCGGTGTATTCCTCCGATGACTCGATCTGCTCTGCTAAAACATTTGGTGGTATCGCGAGGCCAATTGCTTCGCGATTTTCAGATTGGTCACCCGCTCGATTGTCGGCTGCTCAACCGGCAATCCGCTGGGCCTGGCGTCTTTCGGGATGAAATCGACATAGTAGGCGAGGCGGCCTGCTTCGGCTGCGCTTCCGCCATTGAAGCAGTCGCCAGAAGGAAAATGGCTTGCCACATAGGAGTCGCCTTCAGCATCCGACCGCTCCACAACCCGCCCGCCCGCACCAATCCAAAACCGCTCAAATTGTGGGAACTTTGAATAGCCGCGACCGTTGGAGCCGCTTTACTTTACGACCTTCTGCGCGCGCGCCAGGACTTGGGGTGGAATCTTCACCCCGAGTTGCTTGGCGGTTTGCAGATTGAAAGACAGCTCGACACTGTCGATGGTTTCGATGTTCAGATCTTTTGGCTGGGCGCCGTTAAGAACCCGCTGCACGTACTTGGCCGAGGTCCGCCCGATCTCGAGATAATTCTGCCCATAAGCCGCGAGTGCGCCTTTGACGACCAGACTTTGATCCTGGAACATGGTGGGCATCTTCTTCGCTGTGGCGACGTCAATGAGCAGTTGCGACTGGCTGCCGATCATCGGATCCGGAGAATAGAGAAAAGCATCGGCCTCCCCGGGCTTGAACTTTTGCAATTCCCCCTTGAATTCCTCGACCGAGGCCACGTGGCGTTCGATGAGTTTGATACCGATCCGTTTGGCCTCCTCGCGCGCCATGGCGGCGCCGTCGGCGGCGACTTTGTTAGTGGGATCATAAAAAGTCAGGACGCGGCCGATTTTCGGCACGATCTCCTTTAAGATTTCCAGCCGTTTGGCGGTCAAATCACGAGCGAGATAATGCACGCCTGTGAGCCGCCCGCCGGGTTTAGCGAAGCTTTCGACCAGGCCGGCGCCGACCGGGTCGCTGCCGATCGTAAAGACGATCGGAACTTTTTTGGTCGCCGCATTCGCCTTAGTGATGATCGGCGTTGTCAGCGCGTAGATCAAAGCGACGTTTTCCTTTTCGAAATTTCTGGCTATTTCGTCGACGGCGATGGCATCCCCCTCGACGTCTTTGATCGCCAATTGAAACTGTTTGCCTTCTTCGAGCCCAAGCTCGCGCAGCCCCTGGCGCAGACCCTCGAGCGTTTCGGATACTCCCCCGCCAGGGTGGACAACGCCTATCCGTCGGACCTTCGGCATCTGGGCAAACCCGGCATGCGTGAAAAGCAGCATTAAAACTGCGCTCGCAGTGATAAGTCTGGTCATCGAAAGCTTCGCGGGTTTTGCGATTTGAGTTTTCATCCGTCGATCCGGTGGAGCACTAGCGCAAGCCATATACCAGGCTTTGAAGCGACAAAGCAAAAGTTTTTAAACCCATGAATCTACGGGGTTATAACAGGCGAGCCATGATCCGGAGCGGGGTATTCTAATACCTGGTGTAGTTGCTTTGATACGGGGGAGTAGCAAATTTGCTGCGCTTGGCGAGACCAGTGGGGAGGACACCGCTGAAGATTTGCCGGGACGGAGATCCCGCGTGAACAGGGCCATCGTCTGGGCTTCGACTCCAGTCACAGCATATTGACAGAAACTCTGTATGCCGGGATGGGGCGTCTTTGCGCGCAAGTAGGAATTGCCGAGCGAACAATGATAATGGAACTTGACAAGACGATCGGAAAATCGCTTACGTTGGGTAACTGATTTTAAAAAGGAGCTTGCAGCGATGACGGCGGCGCAACAGACAGATGCCTTTATCGAAAAAATTCTTCAATCGACGCGCGGCGCATTTGAGATGTTCGGCATGTATCTTGGTGTCCGGCTCGGCTACTACCGCGCCCTAAGCGAGAGCGGCCCGGCAAACTCACAACAACTGGCGGAGCGGACGGGAACTTATGAACGTTACGCCAGAGAATGGCTGGAGCAACAGGCAATCTGCGGTGTTCTCGAGGTCGATGACGAAACCGTCGACGCAAAGAGCAGGCGTTACACGCTGCCCGCGCCTTACCACGAGGTCCTGGTGGATGAAGAAAGCCTGAATTATCTGGGCGCGCTGCCCGTAATACTTGCCGGTGCGCTGCACCCGCTCCATGCCGTCGTCCAGGCATACCGGACCGGTGGGGGTGTCGCTTACGGCCACTACGGGGTCGATCTGGTTGAAGGCCAGGCGGGAATGAACCGGGCCATATTCTTAAAGGAAATGGGCAGCTCGTGGCTGCCCAAGGTTCCCGACGTTCACCACCGACTACTCTCCGATCCACCTGCGCGCGTTGCGGATGTCGGCGCGGGCGCCGGATGGTCGAGCATCGCCATCGCGAGAAGCTATCCGAAAGCGCACATCGATGGATTCGACCTGGACGAGCCGTCCGTGGAAATCGCCAGACAAAACGCAATTCGCGCCGGCATCGGCGATCAAATAAAATTCCATGTGCGCAACGCCGCCGACCCCCAGCTCGCCGGCCAATATGATCTGGTCGCTGCCTTCGAATGCATCCACGATATGGCGGATCCGGTGACTGCTTTGAGAGCCATGAAGCATCTTGCCGGCTCTGCCGGCACAGTGTTGGTTGTCGACGAACGCGTGGGTGAATCGTTCTCAACGTCAAAAAACGATGTCGATTGGATGATGTACGGCTGGAGTATCTTGCACTGCCTGCCGGTCGGCATGGCCGATAAGCCGTCCGCAGAGACGGGCACGGTCATGCGGCCCGACACGTTGCGGGCCTACGCGCGAGAAGCGGGATTCAAGAAGGTGGATATTTTGCCCATCGAAAATTATTTCTTTCGGTTTTATCGGTTGGTTCCGTAACATGCTGCTTCGGCAAGTTCATGCGCCTTGACGGCCATAGCCACTGTTGATAGCAAGATGCTGACTTTGATCGTGTTTGCCGGTCAGGAGGTCGTATGGATAGCCGCGAGTTCGCCAAGTCGATTGAGAAGCAAGTTGCCGATTTTTGCAGAAGCTTGGACGAGAGGCTGCCAGCCTACAGCTTCATCCCGCTGACCACCGATGAGATGCGCATCAAAGTGATGCAGAGCCGCTTGTTCAACGAGGTCCGCGCCGGCGAGATCTTCGGCGGCTGGCTCAAGAGCACCCCCGAGCTGGATGTGAAGAAGACGCTGGCGGAAGCCACCCACGAAGAATACGAGCACGCCGGTTTTCTCGAAGAGGCGTTGCGTAGCAAGGGCGCCACCCCGCACGACTATAAGCCGCTGCCGGCCCAGATGGCGATGTTCAACGCCTTTGAAGGACTCACCGACACGGTGGAGCGCATCGCCGCGTTTCCCATGGCCGGCGAAGGAGTGGCCGATTACTTGATTGCCAAGAGTCTCAAGGCCGGCACCGTGCCGAGCTGGGTCACTGCCCCATATCAGCGTATCCACGAAGACGAAGAAGAGCACGGCAACTACCCCTTCGAGATCCTGGTCAAATACGCCACCACGCCGGAAAAGCAGGAGCGCGCCGCCCGCGCCGTTGCCATGAGCCTGGTCTTGCGCCGTGGCTATTTCGACAACCTCGACCGCTGGGTGTACGAAGAAAAAGCCTACTAAATCGAAGAGCTCAGTCGGTCAGGACCTGCTTTAAATCGATTCTCTTTGTCGATTAATCGTCATTGGTAAGGAACAAACTTGTGGGGTTGCCGCTCCCGCACTCAGCGGCTATGGAAACGCATTTTGACGAGCACATGAAGCAGTTGGATCGCTGGAATCGAACAACCGCAAAGCAGGGAGGCGCCGAAATCGTACAGTCGAATCAAAGGACACTCGAGAGATCCGTCTGAAAGATACTCAAGTCGTGCAGGGGAGACGTCTCAGACGTGCCGCTGAACCGTCATCAAGAAGCACGAATCGGCGCTGTGCGGATAATTTTTCTTACTACATATAAGCCCGCTAGTGATGCCGGTAGTACTGCCATCAGGGTGACAGCTACCTTTGCCACGATCGCGGAAGTTTCGTGGTCCAACTGGAAAGCGTGGGCCAGAGCATAAAGGATCGAGTCGATCACGCTTGCAAGGAAAAAACCGGCGGCGAACGCGCCTCCGCAGACCATTAAGCACAGAGGGTATGCTTTCCGTGGCAAACGCGGTATGTGCTTTGTTCGCCAGACATATAGAAGTAGAAGGGGAATGCCGAGAAAGACAAAGAGTGCGACCATTAAAGAGATATTGTGCTGATCCATAGGGGAGTCTCCTTTCCGTGCCCTTTCTAGCAAAAAAAACCGACAACTCGCGTTGCCGGTTTCACCACTTGCTCGCTGATACCCATGGTGACCACATCGGGTAATCAGGTCATCGCATCAACGTTGAGTGATGGAAGAAGCATAGCCGGTGCCAGGAAAAGTTAGTGGGGCAACGACATGAGCCCGCGCGCGTCAAGCATTGCAATAACTGTTCGCCCTCCCCCGCACATAGAGCCAAACGCACGCAACAGGGACCGTTCGGGTGCAAAAGCGGACAACCATTTTAGACCCGGGAACGGAATACTAGGACGTTATTCTTGAGAACAGTCCGTCAGTGTGAGGGCAGGTTTTGCCCGACTTCACCTCTTTCCCCCCAGGTCTGGCGAGCGTACCCGTGCGGATGCCTCGCCGCGCTCAATTGTCGCGAGCTAGTTGCGGGCCACGGGATCGACAAACGCGAGTAAAGTGCAAGCCATCAAAGCAAGCATGACCATCAATCAACAAAAAATAGGCTGCCGTGAAAAATGTAAGGCTCTGCTCACCGTGACTGCAGCGGGTTAGATCTGCGTCGTGCGTGCCGAATTTCTGTGTAATGTTTTCAGATGAGGGGTGTTGAGATTTTGCGGTCGCTGCGCGATATGGGGTGCATTCTCCCGTCCTAGAATCCATTTGGTGAGTTCGCTTTCACGGACACGCCACTGGCGGCCGATCTTGAAGGCGGGCAATTCTTTGCGCCGGAGCATGCGGTGTAGCGTTGGTTTAGACACCTGCATCAACTCGGCGGTCTCCGTGAGAGTCAGCAAACGCGGCGTATTAAGGTCATTCTCCATAGCGGGTCTCAGCATCCCCATGAGCAATGCCGGTGCCATGAGCTTACTAAGTGTAGCCGACCGTTTAATGGGAAAAGCAGCAGCCTCGCCGTGTAGCTGGCGGCACAGAATTCGACGATCCTCACGACGCGGAGTATCTAATCCAAGTGCGCCGCCATGCCGTCATTTTTTTTCAATGTTCACGGGGCATCATTCTAGCTGAGATCGGAGGTCCTTATCGTGGCAACGAAAATCAAACACGGTGAGAAACGGGGAGAATCGGCGCAGAGCGTGCCGTGGCAATGAGGTGACCACGAAATCTAAGGTGAACAACCTGGTTTTCTTGCAGATTGTCCCCATTGGTCCAGCGGGTCGGAGCCGAATCGCCTAAAAAGGATCGGCACGATCCATCCACGCGAAGCTATCAAACCGCATTGTCGTCATCCTCCCTCGGAACCTTAACCGCCGGTTTTCGGTACTCGATCATCTATGGCTTACCTCTTCGCGAACATCTCCGTTGCAGTAGAACTCCCGCAACCGGATTTCTTATCTCCATCTGTCCACGAATTGCTCTGGCATATCGATTGCGCAGTTTTTTGGCGCAAAGGAGACCTCGGCGTGGAAACAATCGCAAAAACTGCGACGGTCAAATCCTCTTCCCAATCGAGGGTCGATTGGTCGATCCTCGCATTCTGGCTAACATACTTGAGCCTCGTATTCGGCGTAATATACGCAGCCCTTTAAGAGGTATTCTGGGCCCAGCGGAGTTTTCGCAGCTTTACATGAGCAACGAAAAAGTTCGCTCTGTGCCTTGGTCGAAACTTCAAGTACCGCTGGCTAACGGGTGATCTTGTTTTAACCGCATCTGTACTGTGCGATTAAGAGCCGTTGCACACCCATGTCCCATGCGAAATCCTTATGAGCGATCGGTCAAACGCTCCAAGCAGCGCGGGTTACGACGTTCAAGCTGGAAAAAAATGCCGATCTTTATCGGCTGTGGATCGCCAATCGCCTTTTCTGTCTCGGCCCAGCTGATATTTCACGCCTCGATACGCAGGCACGTAAAAGACGAGCTAACCGCTCTGCCGTCAACCGCCCGTTAACAGCGCTGCCTCAGCAGTTACGTGCTTTGGGCGGTTACCTTGACAGAGTCGAGGTTCGCACTTTTCGGATCGTGTGGACGGGCGCTTCTGCTCTTCTGGAGTACGAACGAGTCACCGGAGAGCGGAACCGTAGAGTTTTTCCAGTTGAAGAATTGCGGCAGCTGGGTCTCCACCGGAGTTTGCTACGGTCCAGCCATTACGTTTTCCAGCGGCTGGATACTGGACTGACAGAAGGAAACCGTCGAGATAAGCCGGGCAACGCAAAGTACGGGTTAGCGA
>JAICHC010000168.1 GCA_025922795.1 Candidatus Binatia bacterium
AATTGTCGGGATCGTTGTTCTAGGAATGCGCCTTCAGTTCGAATTCGAAATGTTTTTAACGGAACGCCGATGGCAATCTATGCCGAAGCGGATTTTTGCCATACGGCCAATACGGATTTTCCGAAATGTCCTCGGACTATGTGGTCGCAAATGCGGGAGGTCGGCACGCAGATGCGATCCCATATGAGGATTTGTGATCGCGTGGGCAGTGCCTGTCGGAGTGCCAGAACATTCCCGAGTGAAAGCAAGACACCGACACTGTCTAGGTATATGAGTTTCTTTGCCCTCCATCCGGCAGGCATTAGGGCTTGTAAAGAGCGTTTGTTATAGCGCCGCAGATGCCCGATGCTCCTGTCAAATTCACTGAAGAGCCACTGGTAAGCGGGGGATAGAACTACGATGTGACCGCCCGGGCGCATGAGCTTTGCCGCGTTCTCGATTTGTAGTCGATCTTGTTTAATATGTTCGAGCACGTCGATGTACAGGATGCAATCAAAGAAGGGTCTTGAAGCAAACGTAGTCAGTGAGCCTATGACGACAATCGGCTCACGATCGCGACTTTGCCGTATCCGTGAGCGCAAGTTTCGGGCCTGTTTGGCGTCAGGCTCCAGGCATATCCACAGGCGCGATGCGCCATTGTTCAGTGCAACTGTTGTTCCTCCAATCCCGGCTCCGACCTCAAGCACGTTGCCGACCAAATACTTAGCGATCTGGTGTTTCACATATGCTTTCCAGTGGGTAGCGAGAGCAAATAAATCGAGTTCACCGCCAGCGTAGGAAAACTCAAGGGATTCGGTCATAGATTCGTTGTATTTTATCAGCGAGATGGACGTAGTCACGACTCGGAATAACGTTTGTCCGGTCGCGCGATGCCAATATCACGAAAATGAAGACAAGAACCACAAGCAGCATTTGAATCAGTATGATGAACAGCAATCCTACCACGTAGGTCGCCCACCCCGGTATAGCCAATGTCGTGAATAGTCGGACAACGATGACGCCTACCAAAGCTCCAATGTTGAGCAGGATTCCTAAAGAGACCAACAACAAGAGCCGAACACCGATTCGATCGCCAAAAACAGCCATTGCGCTGAGCCCGTGTACAACGAGCGCGACAATGTCCATATGGGATGGGCCAGCCAATCGCGAGCTGCGTCTGGTCGGAATCAACTCCATTGGTAGCCTCGCCTTGTGCACCGCCGCTGCATAATGATTCCATAACTCGGAAACGGCAACTAACCGTTTGAGCGAAGCCATTGGAACGACGCTAAAATTACCGACTCGGACCCTGACCCCTGTCAACAAAAAATGAATGAGCCGGTATAAATGATAACAAAATTTAAAGGCTAAACCTTCTGAACGGCGGGTCCGTGCGGCAAATATAATCTTGTCCTCTTTCGCAATGCATTCTCGAACCAGACGCGGGACATCGCGCGGGTCGTCTTCTCCGTCGGCGTCCATGACGACAACATATTGGCAGACAATTTTAGCTTCGATGTAAGATAATCCGGCAGCGATAGCGCGCTGGTGGCCCAGATTGCGGCGAAGTGAAAGTAGATCGACATTCTCGATAGATTGGAAATTACCTGGGCAGAGATTTTCTGGGATCGGCACTGTGGAGCCATCGTCCACCAAAACTACAGTGGCACTGAGCCGGTTTGTCTTGAGTTCTTGGTCGAGTCTGGGCAGCAGCGATGAAAGTGCTTTCCAATCGTTGTAAACCGGTAACAATACGACCAAACCGTTAGCGCGGCTCACTGAATCAATCACTAGCTTCGGACATCATCGGATTGCAATACAGTTGACGTCAGGCTTCCTGCGGGCCGATCATCCCAAATATACTTCTCAAGTATTGAGAATGCCGAAACGACAGCTAACTTTACTAAGGTATCTGGCAGATTACCATAAACCGCTCGCCGCATCAAAAAATTGCCCACAACCGGGCGTGAACGCTGCATACACGCGCTGAGCGGATGCGCCCCAAGCTCACGCCCTCTCCAGCTGAACAATTGTCATTGCTATCCCTCCGCGGCGTAGTATCGTATAAGCTAAGTGGTCCAAGAAAGGGTCGTGAGATGAAGAGAAAAATGTGGATTGTTTCTATTTGGCTCAGTTTCAGTGTTGTTCCGGCCATCGCTAACGCCCAGGCGTTTGGCGAATATGGCCGAGCTGTTGGCAGCATTCCCCACGGGCGGAGCATCGGCGGGTCCAGCGCATCAGGGGGGGGAACACAAGGAAACGTTGGTAGCGGTGGTGTCGGTGATATAGGCGGGCGCAAGCTGCCCGCGCGCCTTGTTGTCTCTGTGAAAAGTGCCAGTCTTTTCCCGCGCCAGGATGAGGAGTCGGAAAAAATCGTGCAATTAGCCCAGGGAGTAACGCTCGTGCCGATGGTTCAGAGCGAGGGGGGCAGCGACTGGTACATGGTCAAAACTCCCAAGGGTCTTGTCGGCTGGATCAAATCCAGTGACGTTCGGCCAGAAAAAATCACAAAATAAGGCATGCTCCCCGTGGTAATTGCCAATGAATTAGCCCTGCCGTGAACTACTTTAGTTTGGGGTCCCTCTTCTCTTGCAATTACGTCAGCGCGGTAACACCAGAACCCGTTTAAATCGACATGGTTTGACAGGCCGGATCGGCAGGAACGGTAAGCTCTCTTAAGCAACCTTGAGCCGCTTAAGAACGGAATCGTTACCGATCACGTGAAACTCCATGTAATCTATGAGGCGGCGAGCAACAAAAAAATATTGCCGCAATTGCTCGCCAGACGACTCGCTAGATGAGTTGGGCGGATTCGCTTTGGTGGATCGGTAGGACTCGACTTCCTGGACAAGCCCTCTTAGCGCTGGCGGAAGAATATCCCACACCCCTGTTGACTCGCAGATCGAAACCAACTTGGTGTGATCATGCTGCTGGGGCAAGCTCCCATGACTTTCAATTAGCGCTGCTTTGATAGCCTTGTCGACAGCTTCGGCTAACTTGTCAAAACCCGCTTGGCCGAAGTTCGCGCCGACATTTTCTTTCGGAAAAGAATCGATTTTATCGCGTGCCTCGCGTAACCATGGTTCCGCATAAAAACCCATCCATGCCTCCAACGATGTGATTCAGATTTCTTGGTATGATAGATGCAGAGTTGCTTTTTCGCAAGCAAAGCCCCAGGACCCCAACCAAATGACTGCCGGGAGAATTCAACGCGATCATTTCTCAGATGCAAAAGACGAAATGATCCTCATGGCGGGTCCGAAGTAAGAAAAAAACACCTCACGAGAGCGCCAGGCTTCCAGCGAAGCTTTGGTTAAGCCGCAGAACGCGAGCGCGCGGCCTCGACCAGCGGTCGGTACTTTTCATTGAGCTTTATCCAGTGTGCTGCGCGACGTTTGGCTTTTGCAAGCTCCGCTTCAGGAAAGGTGACGAACGGCACGCGAGTCGGCCCTACTTTACAATAGTCGGCAAACTCCGCCGGCCGTTTGTTGCCGGCTCCAGGCACCGGTTTGCCGCCGCTACCGTCACCGATGATATCATCAATCACTTCGATCGCCTGCTGCGTCTGGTGACGTTTCATCAGGTCGACCAAGTGGAGTATGGGCCAGGGACCCATCCACACTTCAGTCGACCAGCATCCCGCTGCCCCCATGTCGTAATAAGGATACAACTGAGTTTGGTTGACGAAGACACTGATCTTGCCTCGCACGACTTTTTGCAAGTTCATGAACGCCTGAGTCGTGCGGTGGCTGTCTTTCATGCCGATGATGTTCGGCTTTTTGACCAGCTCTTTAAAAGCGCCAACCGGAATCGTGAACTTATGGTTCTCCGGGTTGTGGTAAACCACGATATTCAAGCTCGGAAACAGATCCGCGACGTCATGATAAAACTTTATCGCATCCTGGACGTGCAGTGTCTCGTAATAGGGCACTCCGAGCAGAACACCATCGGCGGCGAGGTCTTTGACGAAATTCATCTTTTGAATCACCTCGCGGGGGTTCGGGCTGGTGCAGCCGATAAAGAGTGGCACGCGCTTCTTGACTGCTTCGACCGTTGCGACCGCCAAAGTTTTAAATTCTTCCAAGAGCAAGTTATAACATTCGCCGTAGGTCCCGGTGGTGGCGATGTTATTGATGCCGTCTTTGATAATCTTGTCGACACCGTCTTTGAGATTGTCAACGGCAATGGTCTGGGTGGCACGGACATCAGTTGCATCCGGTGTCGCAAAGGCAGGCATCATCGCTAAAATTCCGTTAAGTTCGTTGGCGCTAATCATAATCGAATCCTCCCTTAAACTTGCTTAGCTGTTATTTTAGCCCACGAAGTGATTCATGAGCTTACGCTCGCCTACAGAAGATGAAAATAGGGGAATTCCCCTCGCCACGTTTTCCCGCTGACTCGTCATTCCCGCGCACGCGGGAATCCAGATTTATCTCCGCCCCAATTAGCCTGGATACCCGCTTTCGCGGGTATGACGGAACGCTGCGGTTACTTCGTGGCTCTTCGTTCTATAATTCATCGACGCACGGTATTTCAAAGGAGTCGTTCACCGGAAACATAGCCTTCCTTACGCTTGACTCACCACGGTCGAAAATTTTGATAGCCTCAGTTGAAAAAATTATTTCCATCAAGGCTATGTAGGTCGATTCGTTTTTCCGCGCTGTCCGCGAAATTTCCACTGCTCGTCCGCTGCAGCGAAGAGCGCCGCCGTAATAAGGCAGATACACATAATACCGTCTGTCAACTAGCCCGACTTACCGCAAAAGCACGAGGAGTGCAATAAGGTCCATATTGTTATACGCCATGACAAACTAAAGCGGCGACATGGGTCGGAGAAAACTGGAGCCACCCGCCGGAGTCGAACCGGCGACCTACTGATTACGAATCAGTTGCTCTACCGACTGAGCTAGGGTGGCTTAAGTGGGTTTGATAAAATGGATGATCGCTGCAAGAACGAACGAGCCGACATAGGCGGCGATGAGGTCGAAAACGATTCGAAAATTGGCGATATTGACCAAGTATTCGTCTAAGTGAAAGTAAAATATCACGAACTCACCGAGGAATAAACCGAGCAGACCGACAATTAGGAAGAAGACAACGCCGGACCGGCGGTCGTAAGCTACCGTTTTGCCCGCGGCCATGCCCGCGACGAACGCGAGGATCAAAGAGACCAGCGGACTGTCCTTTAGATAAGCGACAACTTGCTGGGCGATCTCCTGCAACCTTTAACTCCTCAACAGCCGTACGATCGTTTGTGCCGCGTCTTGTGGCTTTTCCGCCCCCATGATGGCGGCGATAAGGGCGACGCCGCGGGCGCCGAGACATCGTACCGCGGCAGTGTTGTCGGGCGTGACCCCGCCTATAGCATAGACAGGCAAAGAAAGCATTTCCACTATTTTGGCGAGAGCGGCGAGCCCCTGGGGCGCGCCAAAACTGGCTTTGGAGGGCGTGAAGTAAACGGGTCCGAACAAAACGAAATCAGCTCCGGCCCGTTCGGCCTGCTGTCCTTCCATAAGAGAGTGGATTGAAGCGCCGATAAATTTTTGCGGGCCGAGAATTGAGCGTGCTATTTCAATCGGCAACGAAGCTTTTCCGAGCTGCACGCCAGCAGCGTCGACCGCCAGCGCAACATCGACACGGTCGTTGATAAAAAGCGCTGCATCGTAGCGCTCGCAGAGGTTGCGCGTTTTCTCGGCCAAATGAAACAGCTCCTTGCCTCCGAGATCTTTTTCGCGCAGCTGAATCGCTTTGACGCCGCCAGCCAGTGCCTGCTCCAAAACCCAAAGCAAGTCCCGGCCGCGGGTCTGGGTTCGGTCGGTTACCAGATAAAGGTCGAAACTGGGAGCCGGCACTTTCTCGCTACTAGTTCAGCATCCCATCGAGCGGGCTGGACGCCGTCGCATACAGTTTTTTGGGGATTCTTCCGGCGAGATAGGCCTTGCGCCCGGCTTGGATGCCGAGGCGCATCGCTTCGGCCATGAGAATCGGATCCTTGGCGCTGGCGATGGCGGTATTCATCAGTACGCCATGACAGCCCATCTCCATGGCGATCGCCGCATCCGACGCTGTGCCGACGCCAGCGTCGACGATCACTGGAACTCTCGCCTGCTCAAGTATGATGCGAAGATTGTACGGATTGCGAATACCCAAACCGGAACCAATCGGGGCCGCCAGCGGCATGACCGCGGCGCAGCCGATATCTTCCAGTTTTCTCGCCGTGATCGGGTCGTCGGTGATATAGGGCAGAACCGTAAAACCTTCTGTGACCAGAGTTTTGGCGGCTTTAAGTGTAGCGGGCACGTCGGGAAAGAGCGTTCTGTCGTCGCCGATGACCTCCAGTTTAACCAACTTCCCAACTCCCGCCTCGCGCGCGAGACGACAGGTGCGCACGGCATCGTCGGCGTTATAGCAGCCCGCCGTGTTCGGCAAGATGGTAAACTTTTTCGGATCGAGGTAATCAAGGAGATTTTCCTTTTTTGGATCGGTGATATTGACCCGACGAACCGCAACTGTGACGATCTCGGCACCCGAAACTTCGATTGCCCGTCGGGTCTCTTCAAAATTTTTATA
>JAICHC010000169.1 GCA_025922795.1 Candidatus Binatia bacterium
TAAATAAAGGACTCATAAGTAAGATGGCAAACCCAGTGACGATTCCGCCCGGCCGCGCCAAGCTGGCAACAAGTCCCGTTTCAACGGGATCGCCACTAACCCGCTACTATAGGAATTGTCTTCGTCCCGTGCTTGGCCGCTAAAGTTCCCGGGGTCGTCACGTAAACGATAACGTCAACCTTGAGACCAACAAGTTCCGCGACGCGACTAAGGTTCCCTAGGTTCGTCACCACGGCCGAGAAGCGCGTCTCCGCCAACGGTGAGTAGAGTTTTTCACCCTATCTGATTCGTAAGCCGACATTGAATTCGGGCACTCAGCCTTTATACTAAAACTTTGAGCGTTCACACTTGGGCGCTCAATTCTTATTTTAGGGGGGAAAAAATCATCATGATTGAAGTCGGTAAAGAAGCGCCGGACTTCGAACTGGCGAGCCATCTGGGCGGAACCAAATTCACACTGAAGCAGTTCAGGGGGCAGAAAAACGTTATGTTGGTGTTCTATCCGTTGGATTGGACACCCACCTGAACCCGTGAAATTCCTGGTCTTGAGGCTCTCAAGGATGAGTTCAAGGCCTGTTACACCCAAGTTATGGGTGTAAGTATTGACAGCAGATTCTCTCATGACAACTGGGCGAAATCGTGCGGCGGCGTTTCTTTTCCGCTCTTGCAGGATTTTCATCCCAAAGGGGAGATGGCAACTAAATACGGCGTCTATCTGGAAGATAAGGGAATAACAGACCGAGCGACCGTCATTATCGATAAACAAGGGATTGTTCGTTACGCGGTTTCGGTGACACCCGCTGGCGAACGCAATCCCAAGGAACTCTTGGCCGAAGCCCAAAAGGTCAACAAAGGGTAATATGACGCTGGAACTTTACTTCTATAACGAGTGCGGCTTTTCTCAGAGTGTGCTCAACTGCATGACGAACCTTCATTGCGAAGATCAGGTCATCAAGAAAAATATCCAGGAGAACCCGGATTACGAAAGGGAATTGCTCGCGCTTTGCGGAGCCAAGACCGTGCCCGTGTTAGTCATCGACGGCAGGCCGTTGCGCGGATCGGAGGAGATCAGCCAATTTTTGGTCGGCCAGTTCCTGTAGCTCATTATGGATTTGTAATGCAAGGGCGACGGTCTGTCGTCCCCTTCTTTTTCTGGTCGTTGAGCGGTGTATTCGGGCCGCGCTCTTGGATTGAAGCGCAGCGGGGTTTGTGTTATAAACCCAACGTTTGAGAGGAGCTTATGAAAACCAGCATCCATCCCGAATATAAGGTCGCCAAGATCACCTGCGCATGCGGCCACGTCGTCGAGACGCGTTCCACGGCAGGTAATATCCACGTGGAGATTTGCTCGAACTGCCATCCTTTCTTCACCGGCAAGCAAAAATTCGTTGACTCAGCCGGTCGGGTAGAAAAATTTAGAAAGAAATACGGCCTGAAAAACCCCGAGTTGACGGAGGGTTGAGGCTGAATGTGAGTCACTAGATTTTTGCGGCACCGGAAGGGCAAAGGGCAGCGATGATCCCTTTGCCCTTTTTTATTTCCGCTGCGCAACGGGTCTAGATCGCGAGCTTGTCATGCTTGATAAATTAGCCGAAGTGGAAAAACGCTATATGGAGTTGGAACAAATGATGTCCGATCCCCAGCTCCTCGGCCATCAACGAGAATACTCGAAGTACGCCAAAGAGCGGTCCGAATTGGAGGAGATCGTCCACTGTTTTCGCGAGTGGCGCAAAGTCGAGCAGGAAATTCAGGATAACCGCCAGTTGCTCGATGAAGCGGACGAAGCGATGCGCGAGTTGGCGAAGGAAGAGATTATCGCGTTGCGGGAGCGCAAAGAAACGCTGGAGACCCGGCTGAAACTATTGATTCTCCCGAAAGATCCCAATGACGCGAAGAATGTCATTGTCGAGATCCGTGCCGGCACCGGTGGGGACGAGGCGGCGTTGTTTGCGGCGGAGCTGTTTCGGATGTATAGCCGCTACGCCGAGACGCGCGGTTGGCGGGTCGAGATGATGAGCTCCAACCCCACGGGATTGGGCGGCTACAAAGAAATTATCATGAGCATCGAGGGGCAGGGCGCCTATTCCCGCCTCAAGTTCGAGGGCGGCGTGCACCGCGTGCAGCGCGTTCCCGTGACTGAAGGCTCCGGCCGTATTCACACTTCTGCGGTCACTGTTGCCGTTTTGGCGGAAGCCGATGAGGTTGAAATCGCTATCGACCCGAAAGAAATCCGCATCGACGTATTTCGCTCCTCCGGACCGGGCGGACAGAGCGTCAACACGACCGACTCCGCGGTGCGCATCACGCATATTCCGACCGGGATCGTGATCTCCTGCCAAGACGAGAAATCGCAGCACAAAAACCGCGCCAAAGGAATGAAAATCCTGCGCGCCCGCTTGCTGGAGCGAAAGCAAGAAGAGCAACGCTCCGAGATTGCCGCCACGCGCAAGTTAATGGTGGGCACCGGCGATCGGAGCGAGCGCATTCGCACCTACAACTTTCCTCAAGGGCGGCTGACCGATCACCGAATCAATTTTACGCTTTATAAGTTGGAACGCGTGATGGAAGGAGAGCTCGACGAAGTCGTCGATGCGCTGATCACGCACTACCAAGCTGAAGTGTTAAAGGCGACCGGCTCAGCTGAGCAAAATGGCAAGCCAGGCAATCGAAGCGAGTGAAACGCCTGCCCGGCGGGTTGCGGAGGTATTGCACCAAGGCGTGCGGCGCCTGCTCGCCGCCGGCATTGAAAACGGCCGGCTCGACGCCGAAGTTTTGCTCGGTCACGTTCTCGGCAACAGCCGAGAGCAGTTGCTTCTTGCAGCCAACGTACCGATCAGTCACGCTCAGAGAGATGCTTACGACCGGGTTTTAGCCCGGCGTCTCGAGCGCGAGCCGGTATCCTATATTACCGGAATGCGCGAGTTCTGGTCATTGGATTTTCACGTCACGCGCGCAGTGCTGATTCCGCGCCCCGAGACGGAGCGGCTGGTTGAGGTCGCGCTGGCGTTGGCGAGTGACCTAGGCGCAGGCAGAACCTTACGGATCGCGGACCTCGGCACGGGCAGCGGCGCGATTGCCGTGGCATTGGCGAAAGAGCTGACCGATGCCGAAATTGTCGCTGTCGATTTATCGGCCGATGCCCTCGCCGTTGCGCGGCGAAATGCGGCGCGGCATGGCGTGGCAAACAGAATCAAGTTTGTCCGGGCCGACCTGTTTGCAGCGATCGGCGTGCGGGCAGCGCTCCACTTGATCGTTTCGAATCCGCCGTACCTTCCCAATGCTGAGATCGCCGGACTCGAACCGGAAGTGAGTCGTTGGGAGCCGCGTGGCGCTTTAGCCGGCGGTCCGGACGGCTTGGATTGCTACCGGCGCATCGCCGAGCATGCGTCTAATCGCTTGGTGAGGAGTGGCGCCCTAGCGCTCGAGATCGGTGCCGGGATGAGCGCAGCGATCACCGGGCTTTTCGAATCCGCCGCTCGCTGGAGCGATGTAAAGACTTACAAAGATTACGCCGGCAACGATCGCGTTGTGGCGGCGCGAGCAGCGTCGCGCTGCTGAACTCGATCCGAGAGAAATTCGCTCGTGGATAAGATCATAATTCAAGGCGGAAAGAGTCTTACGGGAGAAGTCACCGTGAGCGGATCGAAGAACGCCGCCCTGCCCGTGCTGGTTTCATCATTGCTCACCGCCGAGCCGTGCGCTTACGAGGGCATTCCCCGTTTAGCGGATATACGCACGACGTTGAAGTTGCTCTCAGGTCTCGGCGTCAAAGTCGATCATCGCCGCTGGCTCGAGGGCGCAGACACTCTGACGCTTCATGCCGACCGCATCGATAAATTCGAGGCACCGTATGACTTGGTCAAAACCATGCGGGCATCTTTCCTGGTGTTGGGTCCGTTGCTTGCTCGCTTCGGAGAAGCGCGGGTATCTACGCCGGGGGGTTGCGCGATCGGCGCCCGGCCGATCAATCTACATCTCAAGGGTTTGGAAGCGATGGGTGCGAGCATCGAGCAAACTCACGGTTACATCGAGGCAACCGCGGCCAAGCTTCGCGGCGCCAAAATATATCTCGATCTGCCCTCGGTCGGCGCCACCGAGAATCTCATGATGGCCGCGAGCCTGGCCGAAGGTACGACGCTGATTGAAAACGCCGCCAAAGAGCCCGAGATCGAAGATCTCGCCAGGGCGCTTAATGGAATGGGCGCCCGGGTGAAGGGCGCCGGCAGCGATATTATCCAAATAGACGGTGTGGACACTCTGCGCGGGACTCAGCACAAAATCATTCCGGATCGGATCGAAGCCGGCAGCTTCGTCATCGCCGCCGCCGTATCCGCCGGCGACGTGCTGATCCGCGGTGCGCGGGCGGATCATCTCGAAGCGTTTCTGATCAAGCTGAAAGAGGCCGGGGTTATTTTCACGACGGACGACAGCGGTATCCGCGTTCAGCGCAATGGCAAAATCAAAAGCGTCGATATTACGACATTGCCGTATCCAGGCTTTCCCACCGACCTGCAAGCGCAGATGATGGTGTTGCTGGCCGTGGCCGACGGTGTCAGCGTTGTCACTGAAACAATTTTCGAGAACCGCTTTATGCATGCCCAGGAACTAGACCGCATGGGCGCTCAGATTCAACTCGAAGGAAACCGCGCGGTGGTGCGCGGCGTGCGCGAGCTGTCCGGCGCGCCGGTTATGGCAAGCGATTTGCGCGCCAGCGTCGCGTTAGTGCTAGCCGGGTTAGTAGCCAACGGCACGACGGAAGTCTCACGCGTCTATCACTTGGACCGCGGATACGAGCAGATCGAAAGAAAGCTGTCATTTCTGGGTGGCCAGATCGTGCGGGTTACAGGATAACAACCGTTTTAAAGTTCAAGGATTCAAGAGTTCAAAGGAATCGGAAATCCAAAATCACAGTGAGTCTCCCGGCATGAGGATCAGGTTAGTCAAGACAACGGATGCTGGTTTCAAGCCGCTGATCAAGCGGATTTTGGCACGACGCGGCACTCGCGAAGGCGACGTGGAAGTTCGGGTGGCTGAGATCATCGCCGCTGTGCGCAAACAACGAGACCGCGCGTTGCTGCGGTTTACCTTGCGGTTCGACGGCGTTCAACTGACCAGCGCTAATATGGAGGTCAAGCCCGCCGAGATCGAGCGCGCGTTACGCCAATTGCCCGGAAAAAATCTCGCGAGTTTGCGCCTGGCGGCAAAGCGGATCGCGGCATTTCATGGCCGCCAGCTGCAAAAGAGCTGGTATTATCATGACCCGATCGGCATGCGGCTCGGTCAACGGATCACGCCGCTCGAGCGTGTCGGCGTCTACGTGCCGGGCGGCAAAGCATCCTATCCTTCGACCGTTTTGATGAATTGTATTCCCGCCAAAGTCGCCGGCGTGAAAGAGATCGTCATGACGTCGCCGATGGGCGAGAATGCCGCCATCATTCTCGCGGCGGCGCATATCGCAGGCGTAGATCGGATCTTCCGCGTCGGCGGCGCTCAGGCCATCGCGGCGCTGGCATTCGGCACCGAAACGATTCCCAAGGTCGACAAGATTGTCGGCCCGGGAAATATTTTCGTCGCCACTGCCAAACGCATGGTGTTCGGCGAAGTAAACATCGACTCCATCGCCGGGCCGAGCGAGATCTTGCTTTTGGCCGACACATCCGCCGATCCATTTCATGTTGCCGCCGATATGCTCTCCCAGGCCGAGCACGACGAGTTAGCGGCGGCGCTGTGCGTGACGACTTCGGCCACGACCGCGAAGAAAATTCAAAACGCAATCGAAACGCAGCTGCGCAGCAGCAAGCGGCATGCGATCACTCTCAAGTCGCTCGAAACCTATGGCGCCATCATCGTCGCGCGCGGCGAGAAAGAGATGATCGATCTTGCCAACGCGATCGCGCCGGAGCATGTCGAATTGATTGTCAAGCAGCCGCAGAAGTTGGCACGTGAGATTCGCAACGTCGGCGCGATGTTTCTCGGACCTTACTCCGCGCCGCCGCTAGGCGATTATCTGGCGGGCCCCAATCACGTGTTGCCGACCGGCGGCAGCGCGCGGTTTTTTTCGCCGCTCGGCACCTATGATTTTCTCAAGCGCACCAGCGTCATTCAGGCGGAAAAACGCGCCCTGCGCAGCTTGGCGCCGCAGCTCACCGAACTGGCTCGCCTTGAGGGACTGGACGATCACGCGCGCTCCGTGGAGGCGCGCTTCCGATAAGCGAGGAGTGGTCATGGCACGAAACTCGAAAGTCACTCGCAAGACCAAAGAAACCGATATTACGGTCGGCTTAGAGCTTGACGGAAGCGGCCAAGCTCGGGTTGAAACCGGCATGCCGTTTTTCAACCACATGCTGGACAGCTTCAGCCGTCACGGCTTTTTCAACATCGATATCCAAGCGAAAGGCGATCTCGAAGTCGACTTCCATCACACGGTCGAGGATGTCGGTCTGGCTCTGGGGCAAGCGTTCAAAGACGCCCTGGGCGAGAAACACGGCATCCGCCGTTTCGGCGAGGCGAGTTGCCCGCTCGACGAGGCGCTGGCCAA
>JAICHC010000170.1 GCA_025922795.1 Candidatus Binatia bacterium
ACTAAGATCGACATCTGTCAGAGTGTAAGGAGTGAGGAGTAAGGTGTCCCGGAGTTCTCGCCTTACTCCTTACTCCTTACTGCAGAAACGATCTTTTCCGCCGCTTCCGCCATCGTCTCGGCGGGAATGATCGCCATGCCGGAATCGCCGAGAATTTTCTTGCCGATCTCCACGTTGGTACCTTGCATGCGGACGACCAACGGGATGCTGATCTTGAGCTCGCGCGCCGCCGCAACCACCCCTTCAGCCAAAACATCGCAGCGCATGATGCCGCCAAAAATGTTGATCAGCACGCCGCGCACGCGCGCGTCGGCCAGGAGAATACGGAAGGCCTGGGCGACCTTTTCTTTGTCGGCGCCGCCACCGACATCGAGAAAGTTTGCCGGCTCGCCGCCATAAAGCTTGATGATGTCCATGGTCGCCATGGCTAAGCCGGCGCCGTTGACCATGCAGGCGATGTTGCCGTCCAAGGAAATATAAGAAAGATCATACTTGCTTGCTTCGACCTCGCGCGGGTCTTCTTCGTGAAGATCGCGCAATGACAGGATGTCTTTCTGGCGAAAGAAAGCGTTGCTGTCGAAATTCATCTTGGCATCGAGCGCCATCACCTGACCTTCTTGTGTGATGATCAGCGGATTGATTTCTGCCAAAGACGCGTCGCACTCTTCGTAGGCGCGATAAAGCGCCTGCATGACGCCCGCCATTTTGCCCGTTAACTCAGAAGCCACGCCCAGGGCATAGGCGAGCCGCCGGCATTGAAAGGCGCCGAGACCGATCACCGGATCGATCGTTTCTTTGAGAATCTTTTCGGGATGATGCGCCGCGACCTCTTCGATCTCGACACCGCCCTCCCGGGAGCCAATAACCGTGACGCGCGACTGCGCTCGATCGAGCACCATCGCGAGGTACAACTCGCGCTCGATGTTGAGTGCCTGCTCCACCAGCACTCGCCTGACCTGCCGCCCTTCCGAACCGGTTTGATGCGTGACTAAGCTTTTGCCGAGCATGGCGCGCGCTGCTTCCATCGCTTCGTCGGGCCCCTTGACGACTTTCACGCCACCGCCCTTGCCACGCCCGCCGGCATGAATTTGCGCTTTAACGACCGACACTCCGCCGCCGAGTTCAAGCGCCGCCGCTTTGGCTTCTTCCGGCGTCGTCGCCACAATGCCGCGCGGCACCGGCACACCGAAGCGCTTGAGAATTTCTTTGGCCTGAAACTCGTGAATGTTCATGTTGCTGAAAGTCAGACTGGCTGCGAGGCAAACAAGTGGAGTGATGGAGTAGTGGAGTACTGGAGTGTTGGGTCTTAAAACCCTTTACTCCAACTCTCCATCACTCCGATACTCCAGTGGTCTCGGCACGCTCGACCGAGCTACGCTGCGCCCAAGACACGGTTCATCGCCTGTACAATTTCTTTAACATGGCTGAGGGATTCATCGAAGGCCTTCTTGTCGGCAGCATTGAGATGAATATCGATGATTTTCTCAACGCCGCCGGCTCCGATCATAACCGGCACGCAGAAATAATAACCATTGACGCCGTATTCGCCTTCAAGCAACGCCGCGCACGGTAAAATTTCCTTTTTATCGAAGAGAAAGGCCTCGGTCATCTGAATGGCGGCAGACGCCGGCGAAAAATAGGCCGAGCCGGTCTTTAACAGAGCGACGACTTCACCTCCCGCGTTGCGCACCCGGGCTTCAATCTCATCGAGCCGTTTCGGCTCGATCAACTTCTCCACCGGAACGCCGCCAACGATGCACGAACTGCGCACCGGCACCATATCATCGCCGTGCCCGCCCAAAACCATCGCCTGCACGCTCTTCACGGAAACATTAAGCTCCTTGGCTATAAAGGACCGATAACGTGACGAATCCAAGATCCCCGATTGACCGACGACACGGTTCTTTGGAAAGCCGAGCGTGCGCTGCATCAAGGTCACCATGGCATCGAGCGGATTGGTAATAACGATGACGAAAGAACTGGGAGCGTGGTTCTTGATGCCGTCGGCAACGGAGTTAAGGATCTTGGCGTTGGTTCCGAGCAAGTCATCGCGGCTCATGCCCGGCTTGCGGGCAATCCCGGCGGTCACAATACAAACGTCGGCTCCCTCGATGTCGTCGTATTTGTTGGTCCCGATGACGTTGCCGTCGAAGCCTTCAACCGGCCCGGCGTGCGATAGATCGAGGGCCTTGCCCTGCGGCAGTCCTTCAACAACGTCAAAAAGGACGACATCGCCGAGTCCCTTCAAAAGCGCCAGATGGGCCATCGACCCGCCGATATTGCCGGCACCGATCAATGCGATTTTCTTCCTTGCCATAATTGCCTCGCACCCAACTCAAACAGGCTTACATGTTGGCGATAATCGCGTCGCCGAAGCCCGAACAGCTGACGAGCTTCGCGCCGGGCATGAGCCGCTCAAAGTCGTAGGTGACCGTCTTTTTGTTGACCGCGCCCTCGATGCCTTTGATGATCAAGTCTGCAGCTTCCGACCAGCCCATGTAGCGCAGCATCATCTCGCCGGAGAGAATGACCGAGCCGGGATTGACCTTATCGAGATCGGCATATTTCGGCGCCGTTCCATGAGTCGCCTCAAAAACCGCGTGTCCCGATTCGTAATTGATATTGGCGCCGGGCGCGATACCGATGCCGCCCACCTGAGCCGCGAGAGCATCCGACAAGTAATCGCCGTTCAGGTTCAACGTCGCGATCACATCGTAATCCTTCGGCCGGATGAGCACGAACTGCAAGGTGACGTCGGCAATGGAATCTTTCAGCATCAACTTTTTCTTCCATTTGCCTTCGCCATGGCTGGACCAAAGCTTGAGCGCCTCTTCAACTTCCTTCTTGATATCGTTTTGTTGATCAGGGGACATCATTTCGAAGCCAGGGTCGATCATCTTGGCGTTTTCTGCGGCGCTCAAATTCGGGTTGGCTTCTTTATTGCCCAAGATCCACGATTCGCGCTCGGTGACGACGTCGTTACGGAACTCGCGTTTGGCGAGCGCGTAGCCCCATTCCATAAACGCGCCTTCGGTGTATTTCATGATGTTGCCCTTGTGGACGAAATTGATGTTCTTGCGCTGGTTGGCGAGCGCCCACTGAATCGACGCGCGCACCAACCGCTCCGTGCCTTCGACCGAAACGGGCTTCAAGCCGATCGCAGCGGTGTTCGGAAAGCGAATCTTGGCAAACTCCTTGGGGAACGTTTCTTTGAGGATCGACTTGAATTTGGCGTTGGCTTCGGTGCCGTTAGGAAACTCGATTCCGGTATAGATATCCTCGGTGTTTTCGCGGAACACCACCATATCGACATGCTCAGGATGTTTGAGCGGCGAAGGCACGCCGTTGAAATAGCGCACTGGCCGTTGGCAGACGTACAAATCGAGCAGCTTACGCAAGCCGACGTTGAGCGAGGTCATGCCGCCGCCGATGGGCGTGGTGAGCGGGCCCTTGATGCCGACGAGAAATTCCGAAAACGCCGGCACGGTTTCGTCGTGCAACCAGCTATTATACTGCTTAAAGGACTTCTCACCGGCGTAAACTTCCATCCAGTGGATTTTCTTTTTACCCTTGTAAGCTTTATCCACCGCCGCGTCGAATACGCGCACCGCCGCGCGCCAGATATCACGGCCGGTGCCGTCACCCTCGATGAATGGAATGATCGGATTATCGGGAACCTGGAGCTGCTTGTTGGCACCCATCGTGATCTTTGCGCCGTCCTTCGGGACTTTTACCACTTTGTACTCTGCCATAGGCCTCCTCACCTGCAAAAATAGCCTAAGGGTAGAGGCGGATTTCCACCGCTCCTTAGGCTATTCGCGTCTCAAAGTATTCGGAACTGACAAAAACTAGCTGATTACCCAGAGCGAGTCAAGGTACCTAACTACTCGTTTTTCTTCCGCTCTAGCCATTTTTCCAGATGGCGTCCGGCAACCTCACGGCCGCCCAGTCCGAAAGCCAGCGCAAGCGCTAAACAGACGGCCCCAAAAACTAAAATGAATGCCCAGATGACGATCTCGGTCGCGATATCGAGGATTTCAAAAATACCGGCGACAACGAATATTGCGGTGCCGATATAGGCGGCGCGGCCGATCGCACCTGCCTGTTCCAAACCGGCATTGGCACACGAAGTGCGCGTGACGGTTTCCAAAAAATTGGCAAAATATAAACCGAGGATGAGCGTCACCAAAGCGGCGACGATCTTGGGAATGTACAAGTAGATCGTGTGCAGCGTGTCCGTGGCACCGCTCAGGTTGAGCGTTTCAAGCGTGGTTACGATGGCGATCAGAAACAAGAACCAGAATACCAAAAGCCCGAGGATATCCGACGGCGATTGCTTGATACCGCCGCGCTCCAGAATCTGGGTCATGCCGGCGCGTGCCGCCAGAGTGTCGAACTGACAGAGCTTGAGCAGGCGTATGACGATTCTCTTGATCAAGTTACAGATCACCCAGCCGAGCACGATGATCGCCCCGGCAAAAATCAGGTTCGGCAGCAATACCGCGATCTTCGTGACGAACGCATCCCAAAACCCGGTGACCGTAACGATCGGATTCATCTATTCCTCCTGCGCGCACTCAAAATTTGACCCTAATCCGACAAACTCGCGCCTTTCAAAGTGAGCGAAGGCCGTGAGACCGGAAGCCGTGGGCACCCGAGCGTACAGGTTGCCGTAAAGCCCGACCGCACGAAGCATCAGCGTCGGTGAGGTTGCGCGGTGGCCCATCAAGGCAGTATCGATTGCCCACGGCCGTAGGGCTTACCACCTGAGTGACATCGAAATAATGCCGGATTAGCGTTTAACTATTTAGATTAAATAGGGGAGTCACGCCAACGATGTCAATCCGTTGCGGCAAGAAACCCTAAATTTTAGCTCTACTTGAATCCATCCAGTGCGCCCACTATATTCGATCAACTCGGTGCTTCGGCTATGCCTTTCATTCGCTTGATCGGATCCCAATTTTGCGCGTAACCGCCGACAAACTCGCCAAAGCATATGGTTTCTTGTGGGCGCTCAGGGAGCTCGACCTCGAGCTTACGCCCGGCGAGTGCGTGGCGCTGCTCGGCCCCAACGGCGCCGGCAAGACGACCTTGTTGAAACTTCTCGCCGGTCTAATCCCCCCCACCAGCGGTCAGATTCGTTTGGACGGCGAGGATTTCTCGCGCGGCGCGGCGGCGCTCCGAGCCCGAGTCGGCTTGCTGGAGCCGGCCGGACATCTCTACGAGAACTTGACCGTCACAGAGAACCTGGCTTTTTTCACGCGGCTCTACGATCGCAATAGCGCTGCTCGCGCCATCGACGCGGCGCTGGCGCACGTCGGTTTGGGCCGCCGTGCGGGCGACTACGTGACCAACTTATCGAGCGGCATGAAATGCCGCCTGTCGATTGCCAAGTGGCTGCTCTTGGAGCCTGAGCTTCTGTTGCTCGACGAGCCCTATGGAGTGCTCGACGGCAGCGGCGTCGATCTGCTCGAAGACTTTCTCAAAGATCAATGTGCCAAGGGCCGCATCGTCGTCATGGCCTCGCATCATGTCTCGCGCGTGCTCGATCTATGCGAGCGCGCGATCATTTTGAGTCAAGGGCGCCTCACATTCAACGAGACCAAGCGCCAGCCCTGGCCGAGCTTCGACCAGGCGTTCCGTGAGTTCTTGCCCCACGGTGGCGCATGACCTTGCTACGCCAAACGTATTTGGTGCTTTGTAAAGACCTGCGCTTGGAGCTGCGCCGGCGCGACAGCCTGCTGACGATGTTTTTTTTCGGCACCTTGCTGCTGTTTGTCTTTCATTTTTCGTTCGATCTCGTTCCGGAAAGAGTTGTCGAAATGGCGCCGGCGCTGCTTTGGCTGGCTTTTCTCTTCACCGGTACCCTTGGCCTCGCGCAACTTTTTCAAGCCGAGCGCGAAAATCACTGCTTCGATGCCCTGCTGCTCTCGCCGCTCGATCGCGGCGCGCTGTTTCTTGCCAAAACCGGCTTCAACCTGATTCTCATGGTGCTTGTCGAAATTGTGGTCATTCCGCTGTTTTGGATACTGTTCAACGTGCGTTCATGGAATTTGCTACCGCAAGTTTTTCTGGTTACCTTACTTGGGACCGTCGGCTTCTGTGTCTTGGGTACGCTTATGTCGGCAATCACGTTGAGGGCCCGGGCGCGCGAGCTCTTGCTGCCCCTCGTGCTCTTTCCGCTGATGATCCCGGTGATTCTGGCCACCATTCGCTGCATGGAAGAGGTGTTGCACGCCGGCCAGATCGGCGATGCCATGCCGTGGCTGCGTCTGCTTTTGGGTTTTGACGTGATATTCATGACGGCGGGAGTGCTCATCTTCGATTGGGTGATCGAGAGCTGAACGTGGCGAAACAGCATCGAGGCGTGAACAAGCGCAAAGGTATTCTCGGCGCTCTGGCGCTGGTGGCGGTCGCCGTCGGTCTTTATTGGTCTTTGATCGTCGCCCCGCCGGATGCGTATCAGGGCGAGGTGCAGCGCAT
>JAICHC010000171.1 GCA_025922795.1 Candidatus Binatia bacterium
GCGCCGCTCCGCCTGCTCAATGCCGATGGTCTCGCTGGCCTTGAGCAGACCATCGAGCAACGGCTCCCACTTCCACAAGTAAGGCGGCTCGGAGGCGTGGCCGGGGACGCGCGTGCGCCAAAATCCCGAGAGCTGGTTTTTGGCCAAGTGGCTATCGAGATCCTCAAGCTTCATCGGCTCCTCCCGGCGCCACGCTATGATGCTTGCGCCATCGCGTGCGCCATCCCGCCGAAATAGGCGCGATGGAGATCCATCGACTCCTTGGCCGTATCGAGCACGTCTGGCTCGCGACCCGGCGCGACATATTTCTCGAGCACGTCGATGAACATATCGGAATGCTTCACGTCGGCCTTGCTGTGGGCGGTGAAGTTCGGCATCTGGGCATCGGCGAAATGCAAATCACGCTGCCAGATCTTATATAGCCGCGTGCAGTTGCCGCCGCCGATGTCGCCCAACAAACGGTCGTCGTTGGTCCACTCGGCGATGGTCGAAGCGGCGATCGCCTCCTGCCACGGCCGGTGGCGCGCAAGCCAGAACCAGCCGTAGATCGCCGCCTTGGTGGTCGGCAGCGGCTCCGCCTCGAGCACATCCTCGACGCTCAAACCCACTTCTTTTCCCTGACGAAAAATCAGATCGAGGTGACCGTGCTTGGAGTGTTCGTCTTCGACCAACTCCTCATGTTCATGTTCCAGGATGCGTTGTTTGACCTCGAACTCCGGGCAATTCGCCGCCACCTGCGGCCAAAAATTTCTCCGCTGGCGCACGTAAAGGCTCAGTTGTAGGAGGTAAATCTGCGCTCGCTTTCGGGTCATCGGAATCGAGTAAAAATGGTCCATTTCGGGCGATTGAAACAAATCGCGCACACACTCGCCTAGTTTCGCCCGCCATTCTTGTGGTTTCATGACCCGCTCCTCCTGCGATTTTCCCGTGGTGAATGCGCTTCGCCGGCAGCATCGCCGCCCGTACGCAGCGCCAAAAGGGTCGCACGGTCGTGCAGTCGTTCGAGTTTTACGAGTACCTGATCCGCCGAAGGATTGTCAAGCTGCGCTCGTGTGCGATCGCTCTGATCCGCGTCAGGGTGAACGATTTGACGGAGTTATCCTCGACCGATGACGGATCTAACGAGTCTGTCACTGAAGACGTTTGCTGGTTTGCGCTCGGCCGACCGCTTATTGCACTTTGAGATTCTCTTTGGGTGGAGGTAAAAACCGCAGCAACACGGTTTGCAGTTCGGTAAGGGACACCGGTTTGGTGATCACCGCGTCGGCGCCGCACTGTAACGCCGCTTCCCGATGTTTCTGCGACGCCCAGGCCGTACAGATGACCACCGGGGTTTCCTTTGTTGATGCGCTCTCGCGCAAGCAGGTGGTGGCCTTGATGCCGCTCATGCTCGGCATGCCGATATCCATGAAAATCAAGTCGGGTTTCTCGGTCAAAGCCTTTTGTACGCCGATCTCCCCGTCGTCGGCCTCGATGACCAGAAAACCCAAATGGCGAATCAGCACGGCAAAAAGCTCGCGGCAGTCCGTGTTATCTTCGATCACTAAAACTTTGTACGACATAAACTGTACGGGGTGAAGCAGGGCCTATGCCAACTCTGAATATTGATGTTTTGTCGAGTGGTTGGCCGAGCTTGCCGGCTTGAACCATGCTCGAATTTCACCGCCGCTGTCATACCATGACAGACGCGGATGACAGAGTACGGGGACTGAATCCGCTCTCGAACGAACGTGCAGCCCATGAAGCGCGGGAAAGTCTTCGCGATTCCTTCGATGGGCATGAATTGACCGGCTCGCCAAAACGATGTCCGAGCGCAGACGTGATGACCGCAAGTGTCCTGCCAGGTTGAGTTGCCTGTAGGGGATCACGATTTCGCATTGGGTTTGTTGAAAATCGCGAGCTGAAAGCCTACTTAAGTCGGTATGGCTTCGGTCCGTCCGCGCTATATTCCCACGCCTTACCAGGACGCGCCGCAGTCAGGTCGTCTGATCCTGCGCGACGGCAGCACCGCTTCGATTCGCATCAGCCAAGCCAATGACAAAACCATGATGAAGGAGTTCTTTTCGGCGCTCTCCGCCGAAGCCAAACATCACCGCTTCTTCGCCGTCACCGTGCCGAACGAGGAACTGATTCAATCCTTTTGCGATTCGTCCGATCCCGGCGTGCGGCTCACGCTGATTGTTACGCGTTTAGCCGGCGGCGCCACGCGCATCATCGCGGTCGGCACCTATGCGGCGCGCGATCCAACGAGCGCCGAAGTTGCCATGGCCGTTGACGATTCGTTCCAGGGCAAAGGCATCGGAACGTTATTGCTGGAAAGGCTCGCTCTGATCGCCGTCGCCAACGGTTTTCGCCGCTTCTGGGCGGTCACTATGGCGGAGAATAAACCGATGCTCGATGTCTTCCGCGCATCCGGGTTCGAATCTCGCTCGCGCTTCAACGACGGCTACGTCGAAATCGATCTTTCCGTGCTTGCCAACGAAACCAGCGTTGCCCAAGCCGACTGGCGCGACCGAGTCGCCACCACCGCGTCGCTGCACCCGTTCTTTCGGCCGCGTTCGGTTGCCGTCGTCGGAGCGTCGCGCAATCCGAAAAATATCGGAACGCGAATTTTGAACGCCATTCTCAACGCCGGCTTCAAAGGCAAGGTCTACCCGGTGAATCCCAGAGCCGATACGATCGCTTCCGTGCGCGTCTACGGCGCCGTCGACCTTCTGCCTGAAACTCCCGATCTGGTGGTTATCGCCGTGCCGTCGGAAGCGGTCAACCGTGTGATCGACCAATGCGCCGCTCGGCAAGTGCGCGCGGTCATTGTCATCACGGCAGGGTTTGCCGAGATCGGTGCTGAAGGACGCGAGCGGCAACAACAGCTTCTTGAGAAGATCCGCGGCTACGGCATGCGCATGGTAGGCCCCAACTGTCTCGGCCTGCTCAATACCGATCCCGCCGTTTCGTTAAATGCCTCCTTCGCCCCAGACTTTCCGCCCGCTGGCAACATTGCGTTCTCTTCGCAGAGCGGCGCCCTGGGGCTGGCGCTGATCGCGCTCGCCCGCGAGCGCGGGCTGGGTCTTTCGAGCTTCGTCAGCGTCGGTAACAAGGCCGATATCTCCGGCAACGATCTTCTGCAGTACTGGGAGGAAGACGAACGCGCGAAAGTCATCTTGCTCTACCTCGAGTCGTTCGGAAACGCGCGTCGTTTTGCGCGCATCGCGCGGCGTGTGGGCCGCGCCAAACCGATTGTCGCGGTTAAGGCCGGCAGGACCGGCGCTGGACGACGGGCCGCTGGTTCGCATACCGCCGCACTCGCGGCCGACGATGTCGCCGTGGACGCGCTGTTTCGCCAAACCGGCGTGATTCGCGCCGAAACGCTCGACGAGATGTTCGATTTAGCCGCGGCTCTCGGCAGCCAACCTTTGCCGGCCGGCCGCCGGGTTGCGATCCTGACCAATGCGGGAGGTCTCGGAATTCTCTGTGCCGATGCCTGTGAAGCAAACGGACTTCTGGTTCAGGAGCTCAGCGAGAAAACCAGAAGCCTCTTGAGCGGATTTTTGCCGCCGACGGCGAGCGTTATTAACCCGGTGGACATGATTGCCTCGGCCGGCGCCGATGATTTCGGCCGGGCCGTGGAAATCCTGCTCGGGGCCGCGGAAGTGGATGCGCTTATCGTATTGACGATTGACGTCGGTCTGGTCGATCTCTCGGCGATTGCGCGAAAGGTCCGGAGCGGCGCCAGCGACGCTCAAGCAAAGATCTCCCAGCGCAAACCAGTTCTCACCTGCATCATGGGTGAAAAAAAAGCCGCGCCGCCCGCGGCGACGACAGGTACCGTGCCGCTGCCCAACTACGCGTTCCCGGAAAATGCCGCGCGAGTCCTGGGCAAGCTGGCTCGCTACGCCGAGTGGCGCGATCAACCCGCGGGTATCGTTCCCGAGTTTGACGATATACAGCCGCAGGATGCGCGCGCGATCTGCCAGCGCGCGCGGCGCGAACACGGCGCATCTTGGTTGTCAGTCGAAGAAACCCGTAAGGTTCTCGCCGCCTTCGCCGTACCGCTTGCGCCCGGCGGGATCTGTCGCGACGCTCAAGCCGCGGCAATCATGGCCAAGGAGATCGGCTTTCCCGTGGCGCTAAAGCTTGCTTCGCGCACCATCGTGCACAAGACCGAGATCGGCGGCGTGCGGCTAAATCTGACCGACGAAGGCGAGGTAACGGAGGCTTTCGCGGCGATTCAACGACGGCTCGCGGCCGACCATAAGCTCAGTGAAATGGAAGGTGTGTTGGTGCAGCCGATGATTTCGACCGGCGTCGAAGTGATGGTCGGCGTCACCCAAGATCCCCTGTTCGGTCCGCTGATCGGATTTGGCCTCGGCGGCATCCACGTGGAAATTCTCAAGGACGTTTCTTTTCGCGTCACGCCGATCACCGATCATGACGCCGCGGACATGGTCCGGAGCATCAAAGGCTACCGTCTGTTGGAAGGCTATCGCGGCCATCCGCCCGCTGACGTGCCCGCCATCGAAGACTTGCTCTTGCGCATCGCTCGGCTCGTCGAGGAAGTGCCCGAGATCGCCGAGTTGGACTTAAATCCCGTGATGGCCTTAGCGCCGGGCAGCGGCTGTCAGATTGTCGACGCGCGCATTCGGCTGGCACCGTGAAGTGGAAATCCGACCAGCCGATCGCTCATCAAAATTCACAAATTCAAGGCAACGCGGCGACGTCTGATGCGGAAGCGCGACGATGATCTCCTCGGCAGTCATACCCATATGGCTTCATAGCGGACCGCTACGTCGACCACCTTGATGCCCGTTCCCGCGATCACGGGCGCCCCGCGCCGGACTCCCGGACGGGTTTCAATATAGGCTTTCCGCCTTGCCTTCGATTTAGCTTTCGCCATAACGTCTCCGCGCTTCCTCATATTGCGCTGTCACTCTCTCATGCCCGCTGTTATTGCCCGCCTCTGTTTTTTGCCTCTCCTGACAAAATCGCGCTGATCTCGCAGACGATCCTGTCGAGGCGCTTATTCCCCAAGCTACGCTCCGGATAGCGGATCCCCATTTCCCTCGCCCTCCGGCTCTCGTTAAACATCCTAATGATTTCGATCTTGCGCCACGTTCTCAGCGGAAACTCTGCCGCAAAGATCATTTCTTTTTGCAGAAACATCCAGCTCTCCCCATTGGCATCGATGAACCGGGCTTTCTTTTCGTCAGCAAGCTCGACACCGGCCAGCCGCCTCTGCAGCACGGCCGGCGAAAGAACGGCGAAAACGTTCCCGTCAAGATCGCAGATCACCGGAAACCTAGGTCTGCGAAACGCAAACACGATCGCATTCGTCTTAGAATTCATCGCTTTTCGCTATTTCTTGGAGTCCTACACCTGCCCGTTGCTTCGTGTCTCTCGCCTGTTTCTAGTTTCCCCATACGATAATTTCCGTTTCACCTCATCACCTTTCACTGATGCCAAAAACCAGCCTGTCCCCTTTTTCCCAATCGGTTCACGGTCTCCGATCCTCGGTCCCGTTATGCCAAGCGACGATTGAACGCGTGCTGGCTTTCCTCTGTGCTTATGGGTTGTTTCGTGCCTGGTCGCAGACTCGACCCGTCGACCGGGCACGGGCCGAAGGGATATATGACACCGTGGCAACCGGCCTGGAAGACTGTCGCGGTTGAGTTCACTTGATTTGCGCTAATAACTAAGGAATTACCTCCTGCGCGCCGAGCTGCAAGTAGGGTCACCGAGTCAGAATGGCTGGTCCCCTTGTGTCGACGTGCGATGAAGCAAACGGATGTCGTCCATCGCATAGCCACCGCAGGCCTGATGATTGACGCTACGGTTGTCCCATATCACGAAATCGCCCAGGGTCCATTTGTGACGATACACATTCCCAGGCGCCGTCTGGTAGGCGAATAACGTATCGAGCAGCGGCTGCGCCTCGGCGTCGTCCATGTCCTGTATACCGACGGTAAAACGCGGCGAGACATAAAGACCCTTGCGACCCGATATCGGATGGGTGCGGACAATCGGATGGAGCACATTCTCGGTGGCCTGCCTTTGATAATATTCCTCGCCGCCCTCTCGGCTCACCGCGACGCGGGGATTGCCCAGCTTGCTGCGCTGGTGGATGCCCATGCGCCCCTCGATGCGCTTTTTGATGTCATCGGGCAGACTTTCATAGGCGCCGTGCATATCGGCGAATTCCGTATCGCCGCCGTGCTTCGGCAGCTTGTGGGCATAGAGCAAAGTCGCGAGCGAAGTCTCTTTTCTGTAGGACTGGTCCGAATGCCAGAAATCGCCGGCCGCGACCACGCCAATGAATTTACCGTCGACCTTCTCATTGGAAAGGATGGCGATTTCCGGAAAGCCCGGCACCCGCTGATCCTCGTCATAGAGCATTTCAAGCGGGCCGAACCTCCGGCTGAAGGCAACTTGATGTTGAGGCTCGATACGTTGATCGCGAAAAA
>JAICHC010000172.1 GCA_025922795.1 Candidatus Binatia bacterium
ATCTCGGCCGTGACGCTGTACCGGGTCATGACACGTAGAAAGGGATCGGCGGCCAAGACATCTTGCAGCGATACTTCGACGTGCTCGCCGCGGCCGGTAACGCGTCGATTGAACAAAGCGACGAGAGTGCCGAATGCAGCGTGCACTGAAGCTAGATGATAGGCGACATCACACGGGCCCATTAACGGTGCGCGGCCCGGATGCCCGCAGAGATTCATTAAGCCGCCCATTGCGAATGCAACAATGCTCGGCGCCTTGAAATCGCGATAGGGACCGGACTGACCGAAACCGCTGATCGAAGTCAGCACTAGCGCGGGGTTGATTGCTTGTAAGCTGTGATAACCAAGCGCGCGACGCTCAAGATAGCGGGGCGGTTTGTCCTCGATCAGGACATCGGCTCCACGCGCGAGATTGAGCAAGGTGTGCCGGTCTTCGTCGTCTTCCAGGTTCAAGATGACGCCGCGTTTGTTGGTATGATAAGCAGCAAAGGACAAGCTCTGTTCGGGATGAGGGTGATCATCTTTAAAGGGCCCTTCACGGCGCATCGGATCGCCGCCGGGCGGTTCGATGAGAACGACTTCGGCACCGAGGTTGGCAAGCAGCAAACCGCAGTAGCCGCCCATTCTTCCGGTAAGGTCCAGGACGCGCAGGCCGCTTAACGCACTCTGCGCAGCAGACCCTTCATCGGACATGTTGGCCCTCCATCGTTACCGGGGTGGCAAATTATATTTGCAGAACAATCTAAGGACAAGACCGAAGCCAGCGCTGCACGCGGATTGACAAGAGATCCAAAGCCTGGCGACGCCTACTTCGGCGCATGCGGGCGGGAATTAAGGCTGTGCGCCGCCCAGCAGTGTCCCATTGGTATCGAAGACTTCTACTTTGCCGTATTTCTCTAGCACGCCGTTTATTTTACTAGCGTCGCCGACGGCAACCATTTGGAGCGTGTCGAGGTTTAAGTACTTACGCGCAACTCGTTGCACGTCGGCGGCCGTTACCGCCATGATTCGGGCAGGATAGGAATCCCAATAATCGGCGGGAAAGCCGTATTGTTTGGTCGTGATTGCAAATCCGAGCACCCGCGCCGGTTGTTCTAACGAGAGCGCGAAACGTGCCACGATAGCGCGCTTACTCGCTTCGAGTTCTTCGGCGGTGACTTGCTCCTCCCTAATGCTGCGAAACTCGAAAAAAAACTCCCTAAGCGCCCCCTCGGTCACCTCGGTGCGCATGTTGCCGCCTGCGCGCCAGGGCCCGGGATAACGCAGAGCGCTAAAATCGCTGTAGACACCGTAGGTGTAACCCTTCTCTTCGCGAAGGTTGAGGAACAAGCGCGACGAGGCACCGCCGCCGAGAATGTAATTCATCACGACCATGGGCATATAATCGGCGCTGCGCCGGTCGATGGCGATATTGCCGAGGGCCAGCGTCGTCTGCACCGAATTCGGCCGGTCGACCAGAAGAACCCGACGCGCCGTCGACGGAGCCGGGTCGCGCGGCCATGCTGGTGTGACATCGGCTTTTTTCCATCTTAACAAGCGCTTTTCTAATTTCTCGATCAAGTCTTTTGCGCGCACGTCGCCGGCGATGCCAAGAATTGCCTGCCCAGGCTCGTAGCGTTCCCGATGCCATTGCACTAAGGCGTCACGAGTGAGCTTGTCGATCGACTCCGGGGTTACCGAGACTTGCGCTGCGGGGTGTTCGCCGTACACCGCGCGGTTAAACCGCTCACTGATCAGAAAGCCCGACGATGATCGTTGTTCGCGCAAGTGAGCACGTTGGCGCTGCTTGAGTTGTTCCAACTCATCGGCGGGAAAGGTCGGATTGAGGAGAACATCGACAAAAACAGTGAACCACTCATCGAAATTGTCGCTCAAGCCGGCTCCGCTTAAAACCGCATCTGGCGAACCAAACGATGAGCCGGCGCTGAGTCCCGCGCCGAGCCGGTCGATTTGTTCGGCGATCTGCACGCTGCTGCGCGACTTTGTTCCTTCGCGCAGCATCAGCGCCGTTGCATTGGCCAATCCAATCCGATCGGTCGGTTCAAAAAGCGCCCCGGCAGCGCCGAGATGAAGTTGTAATGTAACGTACGGGGCCCGATGGTCTTCGAGAATCAGGACCGTGAGGCCGTTTTCCAATCGGGCTTCGACCGGCCTTGGCAGTTTAACCCTCAGGATTTCACGCGACACCGGCGCCTTGTTGAAGCGCTCGACCCTGCTCGACGGCGTGCCGACCGACTCTTGTCCCTGCAGCGGGAAAACAGCTACCAGCAACGCCGCGGCGCCGGTCAAGCATACCTTCCAGCGAGAAAAAATCCGTGAGTGATTTCCTTTATCTAATTTCATTGAGGCTTAGCGGCAGATTTCGGCAGGGTAGTCACAACCGTGCGATTAAGATCTTTGAAATACAAGCGCGCAACCCGCTGCAAATCCGCTTTGGTAATGCTCTCATATTTGCGCCAGATCGTATTGATCAGCTGCGGGTCGCCGTAATAAACCGCGAAATGGCCCAAGGCATTGGCGCGCGACCGGGTGCTATAGAGCCGCTCGGCGCGCTGGCGGCGGAGCTGCATTTGGACCTTCTTGAGCTCCCAATCCGCCACCGGCTCATTTTGCAGCCGTACGAGCTCATCGCCAAGCAGTTTTTCAATCTCAGCGAGATCGGTGCCGGGGCGGGCCATCACGCTCAGCCAAAAGAGCGACGGTCCGCGCCTTTCCCCGGCATCGGCATAGGCGCTTAACGCCAGTTCCTTCCCTTTGACAAATTTTTGATAGAGCCGTGACGAAACGCCGCTTGACAAAACGTGCCCCAATACATCGAGTGCATACCAATCGGCGGTGTTGCCCGCCGGGATTTTGTAAACCATATCGAGACGCGGCGTTTGCGCAAATGCGTCCTCAATTGATTTGCGCCGTTCGCTATTCTGGGAGGACTCGGTCATGGCGGGCGGGCTTGGCGGCGCTTTAGCAGGAATGTCCTCGAAGTATTATATAATCAAGTCGAGCGCCACATCGGTTTTGAAATCGCCAACCAACGACAGCACCGCATTGTTTGGCGCGTAATAGGTGCGAAAGAACTCCTCCGCGTCACGTACGGTTGCGGCGTTCAGATCTTCCATCGAGCCGATCGTCGAGTGCTTGTAGGGAAAACTATCGTAAGCAAGATCGATGACCGCCTCGTAAGTCTTGCCATACGGCCGGTTATCGTAGCTCTGGCGGCGCTCTTCCTGCACCGTCAGCCGTTGGTTATCGAAGTTGGCCTGAGTGATGTTCGGCGCGCGCATGCGGTCCGCTTCGAGGAAGATCGCCAACTCCAGTTGATTCGCGGGTAGGGTCTCGAAATAGTTGGTCCGGTCGGCGTTAGTCGTACCGTTGGCGCTACCGCCGTTATTCTGAACGAGGATGAAGTGCTCGCCTTTGCCGACATTCTCCGATCCCTGAAATAACAGATGCTCAAATAGATGGGCGAAACCGGTGCGACCGGGTTTTTCATCGCGCGAGCCGACATTGTAGGTGACGCATATTGAGTAGGTTGGGGCGCGATGATCTTCAGCGAGCAGGACGCGAAGCCCGTTTTTGAGCCTAAATTCTTTAAACTGGATGTCGTAGGGGTCGGACTGAGCTGGTTTACGCGCCGGATCCGCTGTCGCCGCCATTCGATCCTTGGCGGAGTTTGGTTGAGCCGCCTCAATGGCTAATGGGCTCGCGGTAAACGATACAGTTAGCCACGCGGCTAGGAACGCCCCGCGCCAATCCTTTGCGATTTCTAACTCCGCGATCATTTTCAACCGGCTCCAGCTGCGTGACCAACTATTTGTAGCATCATTGATAACTCAATTAAATTCGAAGCGCTTAAAATCCTGCAAAAACTTCGGCTGGGGCCAACAACTATCCCAGGTCCACGAAATCGGGGGCACGTCCCGCTCCAGTCTCGCCTCGAACCATCACTTGCCGCAGATCCCCTGCCGGGTCGGCAGGTGGCCGACAGAAAGTGCCCGGCCGGCAACTCGACTCCCCGTTGCATGGTGCCGGGGGCGGCCCGGCTTTTTTTTGGAAGGATGCTGAAACGGCTCGTTTTGCGGGTCATAATGATTAGGCTGTGAGCGTTATTGTTGTGGCAGACAAGCAGAGTGAGCGCGGCAAGCAAAGGCGGCGGATCTGGATTGGCATCGGGGTCTTGGTCTTGTTGTTTGCCGCGGCAGCGGCGTGGAAATGGACTCCGCTGGCCGACTTGATCGATATCAATCGAACCGCCCGATGGGCCGCCACGCTACGTGACAGCCCGGCTCGCCATTTTTATCTGCTAGCCGCTTACGTCATCGGCAGTGTGTTGCTGGTGCCGATTACCTTGTTGATCCTGATTACGGCTATTGTGTTTGGTCCCGTCCTCGGCACGGTCTACGCTTCGATCGGGTGTCTTGTGGGAGCGGTGGTAACTTACGCCATAGGGTATTTCCTGGGAAAGGATTTCGTGCGCAAAATGGCCGGCTCCAAATGGAAACGTGTCGAGAAAAGTATCGGTCAAACCGGCATTATCGCAGTCGCGACCTTGCGCCTGTTGCCCGTCGCTCCGTTTGCCGTAGTCAATATCGTTTCCGGCGCCTTTAAGGTGCCGCCCCGTGACTATTTCATAGGATCTATCCTTGGCCTGGTTCCCGGTATCGTCGTTACTAACCTGTTTGCGCACCAATTTCAGAGCGCGATCCGCAATCCCGGGATCGGTACATTTCTGCTGTTACTAGCGCTGATAGCGACCAGTGTCGTCGGTACGATCTGGTTAAAGCGACGCCTCCAGCGCGGAAAAACCTAGCGGCATCCGGCCGGACATTCCTTTTCCAGTGAGATTTTCACCTCTACACATTCCGCTGTATTGGCTGGCTCTATTGCTCTTCATGAGCTGCGCCAAAGTGCGGGCGATCAACGAGGTGCCCGACATCGAGCTCGGCGATGCTGCCTTTTTTCCCACCCTTGAAGCTCTCACCGACGCGCCCATCGCCGGCGGCAATAAGATCGACATTCTGCCAAATGGCGATACGGTTTTCCCGGCAATGCTCGGTGAAATAAGGAAAGCCAAATCCACCATCACCTTCGCCCAATATTTGTTCAAGGGCGGCTCCTTGGCCAACCGATTTACCGAGAGCTTTGCCGAACGCTGCCGGGCGGGAGTAAAAACCTACCTCCTGCTGGACAGCCACGGCACCAGCGAGGTCCCTGAAAACATACCGCAGACATTGAGCCAGGCCGGCTGCCAACTGGAATTTTTCCGCCGCATCAAAGCGCCTCAAGTTATTCTTCCTTGGAAAATGTTGCAATATAACTATCGCAATCATCGCCGCATTATGGTGATCGATGGTCGAATCGGATTCACCGGCGGATATGGAATCAGTGACGCCTGGCTGGGAGACGGCCGGACGGAGGATCGCTGGCGGGACACCAACGTTCGGATCGAAGGTCCGGCGGTCAAATACCTGCAAGCCGCATTCGCGGAAAGCTGGCTTGAAACGACCGGCGTGCTGCTCGGCGGCGACGGATTTTTCCCGCGTCTGGAGCCGCAGGGCAAGACACCGGCGCAATTTGTGAAAAGTTCCCCGGTGGGAGGCAGTTTTCAAAATTACTTGCTCTACCTGCTGTCGATCCACTCAGCAAAAAAAACGATTTTCATCACCAATTCATATTTTATTCCGGACGATCGGATGATCGATTCTCTTCTCGATGCGGCGCAGCGCGGCGTAAAGGTGGTTGTGCTCGTGCCGGGAAAGATCGATCACAAGATCACCTACCGCGCCAGCCGCAGACACTACGGCCGCATGCTGCTCGGCGGCATCGCGATCTACGAGTACATGCCCGCTCTCTTGCACTCCAAGACCATGGTCGTCGACGGCGTGTGGGCCACCGTCGGAAGCACCAATTTCGACAATCGCTCGTTTGCATTGAACGAGGAGTTGAATCTGACTCTCTATGACCCAAGTTTGGCTCGGCAGCTCGAGAAAATTTTTGCCGAGGACCTGAAGCACGCACGAAAAATCACCTACGAAGAATGGCAATCGCGCCCCATCAAAGAAAAATTCCTTGAGCTCTTCACCTTTCCTGTAGAAGAACAGCTCTAAATCAGGGGCTTTGCGTTATGCGCGGTGCCGGCGGAAGAATTGCCTGAACAGCCGAGGAACGATCACTGCAGCCAGAACGATCGCAGCGACGGCCAGCGCGTAACTGATCAGTCCGGGTTTGCGAATCGCGTATTCGAGCTGGGCGCCAAACAAGGTCAAGGTCAGCACACCCGGAAGTCTGCCGACGATACTCGCTAGCAAAAAGTCCGCGAGTCGAATGCCGGAAGCGCCGACGAACATGTTCACTAGGCTAAAAGGGGCGAGAGGAAGAACGCGCATCGCAAGCACCGTCAGAAACCCATGGTGTTGCACTTGATCAATCAAACGAGCGACTCGCCGGCCAGCGA
>JAICHC010000173.1 GCA_025922795.1 Candidatus Binatia bacterium
CCTGGGCCTGAAAAAATAACCTTCTCCGTCCTATGCCCGCAATCTCCAGGGCTCGGCCCTCGGTCGCTTTGTTAGTTACTTAATTATGGACTCCTTAATAGTAGACCTACTGGGACGAAGGGGCGAGTCGTGGAAAGCGCAGGCACCAGGACTCAAAGGATGCTTTCGCACCCACGCCCAAAATCAAGCACTCGGGGCGTGGATCGGGTGGTGGCCGATGACCCACAGACGCTTTGCCTGGGCTTGGAACGAGTCGTCCCTTCGTCTCCAACCAACCCTGTTGTCTAGATCCTTATGAACTCCTTAATAGTTTTTGCCCGACGCCGTGAAGCCAGTAATCACGCCGAGTTAATCGGTGTTCGGCTAATGCCGGATACTCAGATGAAATTTTTCACAATGTGACCCGCGGAGCAACCAATAAGCAGCGCGCGTAGGGTTATTGGACTCAGCAAGAAAGCAGGAGTGATGGGAACTCTTCGGGAGTGGCCGCGTTGATGATAATTTGGTATCTGCTATTGAATGTAACGAGCAGAGAAAACAATCGTGACTCTTTAGATTTTACTCTAATTCGGACATCAACATGGGTACAACCGCGGGCAAAGAAATTTTTTTCGCCATCAACGAAAAGGTCGGCGCTGTTTCAGGACTTTTGCTGAAGCCCGGCAACGCGTCGGCGTTGCTTCTGCTGGCGCACGGCGCTGGCGCGGGGATGCGTCACAGGTTCATGGAGCAAGTGGCCGTGAAGCTCGCCGAAGCGGAGGTCGCAACCTTGCGGTATCAATTCCCTTATATGGAAAAGCGCACTAAGCGTCCGGACTCTGAATCCGTATTGATTGATACGGTATGCGCGGCGGTTGCCGCGGCTAAGAAAGCCGCCGGCGACCTGCCGCTTTTTGCCGGAGGCAAGTCGATGGGCGGGCGCATGACCTCCCTGGCGGCGGCGCGCCAGCCGTTTGAGGCCGTGCGAGGAATGATTTTTTTCGGCTTTCCGCTGCACGCGGCCGGCAGACCCGGCAGCGAACGCGGCGCGCACCTTGCCGAAGTCGCCATGCCGATGCTGTTTCTTCAGGGCTCCCGCGATGCGCTAGCGGAACTCAAGCTGCTCAAGCCGCTCTGCGCAAAAATTGGAAAACGCGCGGAGTTGTTCGTTGTCGAAGGCGGCGATCACTCGTTCCACATGATGAAGAGTGCAAAACGTTCGGATGAGGAAGTGCTCGGTGAGGTGGTCGAAAAGGCGGCGAGGTGGATCAAGCGACACATCTAAGTTCGTTCAAAAGTTCAAAGGTTCAACCTTTCAAAGGAAGGGCAGTTGGGCATCGAGGTGAAGTGGGATGGCTGCAGAAATTGCTCAAAGGAAACTGCTCGAGATCCGACGTTGAACTCTTGGACGTTGAACCTTGAACGGGTTTTTCCCATGTACCCCACCAACGAACAAGATGCGCTCGCTGCACTCAAAGGCGACGATCGGGAGCTTGCCGCTACGGCGGAAGCGATTCTCTGGCGAACCTGGTGTCGCGCCGGCGATTCCGAAACCGAGCGGATTTTTCGCGCCGGGGTCGAAGCGATGCAGCAGCACAAGCTCGCCGAAGCGGAGACTTTGTTCAGTCGGGTCATCGAGCGAGCTCCAGGTTTTGCCGAAGGCTGGAATAAGCGAGCGACCGTACGCTACGTGATGAAACAGTTTGCCGCTGCGATTACCGATTGCCAGGAAACTTTGGCGCGGAATCCGAATCACTTCGGCGCTGCTTCCGGGCAGGGTCTCTGTCATATGTCGATCGGCCAGTTCCGTGAAGCTGCGATCTGCTTTCGCCGAGCGCTGGAAATTCATCCCTATTTAGACGCGGTGCGCCATAATCTCGCCCTGGCGGAAGCCGAGGGAGGCGGCAGCGGATATCTCAACTAAGACTAGGGTTCCAATTGTTCCAGCGGTTCAAAACGCTCAAGTCGTTTCGGATTCCTCTGTTTAACGGTTCAAGCGATCAAAAGTTCAAAAGGACCGGCCTGGTTGGCCTTGCCGCCGTCCACGCCTTATAAATTTTGCACTAACTTTGTCTGGAGGATGCATGGCTATTCGTGTTGCAGGAGTTGCTGGAAGTTTGCGAGAGGGTTCGTTTAACAAAGGTTTGCTGAGCGCTGCGGTGGAATTAGCGCCGGCGGGCATGGAAATCGAAGTCTATAGTCGCCTCGGCGATATTCCGCCGTACAACGACGATGTTTTTCAGAAGGGTGATCCAGAATCGGTCGCTGATTTCAAAACTTTCATTGGCAATGCGGATGCGTTATTGATCGCCACACCGGAATATAACTACGGCATTCCCGGCGTGCTCAAAAACGCCATCGATTGGGCGTCAAGACCGGCCGGCAAGTCTGCACTGAACCGCAAACCCGCAGCGATCATGGGTTGCTCGCCCGGCCTCGGCGGTACGATTCGCGCGCAGCACGCGTTGCGCCAGTCTTTTGTCTTTACCGACACCTATGTGATGTCCCAGCCGGAGATCAAGATTCCTTCAGCAGCGCCGCTGTTCGATTCATCAGGCAAGCTCGCCGATGAAACCACACGCCAGTATATAAAAAAGTTCCTCGAATCCTTCTCCAACTGGGTTGCGCGCTTCAAAGACTAACCGGCTGTTCAGCTAAAGAACCTTCGTTAGTTCGATGACTGACCATGGCATTGACAGCCACGAAGGTCATCGGATAGTGTGCGCGCCATTTAGAGGCAAGGGAGTCGTTGTAAATTCTAACTCGCGAATCAGGAGGCAAAGGTACGAAGTCAGTACGGCGTTTGTCATCTGCCGTCGCCAAGGCGAAGAAAAAACCTGTCTTTCAAACCATGGGCGACAACATGGTGCTCACGGATGGAGCGCGTTCGGTGGAGCTCTATCAGATCGTCGGCAATACTCACCATGATGGCTTGATCATGGCCTATCTGCGCAAGGAAAAACTTCTTATCGAAGCGGATGCCTACACCCCGGGCGCAGCAGCGCCGAAAACCCCCAATCCTTTCAGCGTTAACTTAGAAGCGAATGTCCGTCGGCTGCGCATTGACGTCGACCGGATTTTGCCGCTGCACGGCAGAATTGTACCCTACGGCGAACTGCTTAACGCTATCGGGAAAAAACCGGCAGCAGCAAAAAAATAATTTGCCAGGGACGGGATGGAGTGCGCCAGTTCGAGAGTTGGATTTCACACAGTTTTTGGAGTCTTGCTCGTTGATCTCTTGCCGCTTGCGGCGGGTCCGATCTAAGATAGCGTCGCTATTCGGTGCAGTCAGTTAAAGGAGACTCGTTGTCCTACCCAAGCCGTTCATGATCAATCCGACGGTCACAAGGGCAACCTGTGGACAAACTCGGCCTTCATCAAGAGGAGAGGTGTCGCATGAGAAAAATGCTATTCACTCTTGCCATTGTTTTCGTGTCGGTCATCGGCGCGCATGCACAGGCACCATTTTTCCAGGGCAGGACCATCACGATCATTGTCGGTTACCAGAACGGGGACGGCTACGACATCTGGGCGCGCTTATTGGCCGCGCACATGAACAAGCACATCCCGGGTCATCCCGGATTCCTCGTGCAGAACATGCCAGGCGCAGGATCAAGGATCGCGGCCAATCATATCTACAATGTCGCCAAGCCGGACGGTCTTACCATGGGCGCGATCGGTGGCTCGCTTTATCTCGATCAGGTGATAGGGAAAAAGGAGGTCCAGTTCGACTGGGCAAAGTTCGGCTGGGTAGGCTCGACGGAAAACACGCCGTGGCTATTCTACATGAACAGCAACACGCCCTACAAAACCATCGATGATGTGCGCAAATCCAAAGATGCCCCGAAATGTTCCGCGACGAGCAGCGGTACAAGCGGGCACTTCATTCCCAAGCTGCTCGAAGAGGCGCTCGGCGCCAAATTTAATGTTGTCATGGGATACCGCGGCGGCGCTGAGCAGGATCTGGCCTTCGAGCGTGGCGAAGTGGTTTGCCGCGCCTTGAGCATTCCGACCTTTTTTGCGCGCGAACCGTTTACCACTTGGCGCCGGGAAAATCGGGTACGGATTCTTTTGCAGACCGGACGCAAGCGCGACGAGAAAATGCCGAACGTGCCGACCCTCCATGAGTTGATGGACGAGTACAAGACACCGGCGAACACCCGCGCTCTGGTGACGGCCATTTTGGCATCGGGCGACCTGGGGCGGCCGTTTATCACGCCGCCGGGCGTGCCGGCGGACAGGCTGGCAATTTTGCGCGATGGCTTTCGAAAAACCATGGCCGACCCGGCGTTTCAGGTTGACGTGAGAGCAAGAAAGTTCGCGACCAATCCCGATTTTGGCGAGGAGTTGCAAAAATTCGCCAAAGAAATCGTCTCACAGCCGCCTGAGATTGCCGAGCGCATGAAACAAGTGCTTACCGAGTGATGGTTCTTCGGCGCGACGCAGCCGCAACCAAACATGATCGGAATATTTTGCGCAAAGGCGCAAAGTCGCGAAGAAGAAAGCAGTTGACGTTGAGACGCGTTTGGCGTGCTCAGCGCGAACGGGGAGTATTCAATTTCCGCCAAACGGCAGGTAGCCCAATGAAAGAGATTTCATGGCAAGCGTAAAATGTCCGAGCTGCGCGCGCGATTTTGTCCGGCGAATAGCGAGAGCGGGTTGGCTGGAAGCCATTTTGAGCCTGTTTTACGTGTATCCATTTAAATGCCAACTCTGTGGCCACCGTTTCCGCTCTCTGCGATGGGGCGTTCGCTATAGCCGCGTCCGCGAGGATCGCCGCCAGTATCAACGCATGGAAAGGAAGCTGCCGGTCACTTTCAGCGGCGAGGGACTTACGGGGGACGGAACCCTGCTCAATATTTCGATGGGTGGCTGCGGCTTCGCAACTGGCAGCGCTCTTGCCATCGGAAAGGTCGTGCGGCTGGTATTGCAAATCTCCGGCGAACTGCCGCCAGTGATCATCGACGCCGCGCTTGTGCGCAGCACGCGCAAAGGCGGCGCCGGCGTCGAGTTTATTCAGTGGCAGGAGAGCGAGCGCGAGCGCTTGCAGCTTTTCGTCCGAGGGTTGCTGATCGGACATGGAACCGACATCGATACAGCTAAGCATGTAGCGTAAGGCCTCCCCGCGCTCCAAAGCACGAATCTAGCGCTTGCTCTTTGGACCATGAAATCACCCGGACGTTTGATGGTTCTACTCTATATCTGCGCGCAGCTACAAGGCTGCGCCGGGTTCGCCCGCTGGCTGCGGCAATATACCTACCCACCCGATTTTCGATACATCGAACGCGAGCAACTGCACTCCGCGATGTGGCGGTTGGCTTATCACGTTCGCGAGCTGGATCGCGATATTGACGCGGCAAAAACTCAGGATCGTCGCGAGCAAATGCTTGCCGATCTCGCTGGGATGGATGCGGCGTTGCGCAGCTTGGACAAGTCCGGCTGGCCGTCGAATCACCCTTTGATCGACATGAACCTGGCCAAATTCAGACAAGACATCCGCCTGGCTCGCGAAGCGATCGAACGAGATCCAGCCAATTTAGTGCTGGCCCATTCGCTCACCGGCGCATGTGTTTATTGTCACGGCGTGCGCTGACGTGCCGTTGACGATCGGCTTCACGTTACTCAGGGTGATGCGCCGCCTTGACGAGAGGGCGGAACCTTAAGTAGAGTGAAGCACGGTTAGGTTGTACATTCGTTTACCACAAAGGAATCGGGTAACTAGGAAAGGAGGACGCCATGTTCGTATGTTTGTCACCTGGAGGCCAGTCACTCACCGAAGGCGAGGCGGCAAAGGATGATTTACTGGTCGGCACCGTAGACGGCATCTTCGCGTTTCACAAGCGCAACGGCTCCTGGGAGAGTCAGGGGACGATGGTTCCGGGCAAGCACTTTAGCTCGATCGTCTTCGAGCCCATCACCCAAACGCTCTTCGGCGGGACTTATAGTTGTGAGATTTACGCCAGCTCGGATGTTGGCAAAACTTGGGAGCGGCGCGATAACGGCATCGGCGACAAAGAGATCTATTCGCTTGCCACCCAGGTGGTCAATGGCAAGCCGCGCGTTTACGCCGGCACCCAGCCCGCGCATCTGTTCTACAGTGACGATCTCGGCAAAAGCTGGACGGAGCTGCCGGGCTTGCGCCAAGTGCCGGGCGTCGAAAAATGGACCTTTCCCGGACCGCCACACCAGGCTCATGCAAAAAGCATTACCTTTCACCCGAAGGATCCAAAGATTATCCATGTGGCCGTCGAAGTGGGCGGTTTTCTGCGCAGCACCGATGGCGGTCAGACCTGGACGACTATCGACAGCATCAATCCGGACGCGCATCGCGTGCTGATTCCGACCAACGATCCGAGCAAGCTCTACGGTACTGCGCCAACGACCAACTGCGGCCCTGAAACGGCTGCGGGGTTCTGCGTCAGCGAAGATGGGGGTGAGAGCTGGAAAAGCATGACTCCGAGAGATTTCC
>JAICHC010000174.1 GCA_025922795.1 Candidatus Binatia bacterium
CGGAAATCCGGCGCTATTTATCGGCTGAAGAGATCGATGCGGGCTGGGGTGTCGAGCATCATTTGGCCAACCTCGACTTTATTTTTCGCCGTGTCTTTCACTAGCTCATGCACGTGACAGTCTGGAGTCTATGCGAGTTAAAATCTTCGTGTCACTGAAACAGGGTGTGCTCGACCCGCAAGGGAAAGCGATCGAGCGCTCGCTGCATACGCTCGGCTATCACGAAGTTGGCAACGTGCGTGCCGGCAAGTATCTCGAGCTCGAGCTCGATGCAAGCTCGCGCGACGATGCCGAGCTTCGTATCCGCGAGATTTGTGATAAACTGCTAGCGAATCCCGTCATCGAAGATTATCGGTTTGAAATCAATTCGGAGCCGTGAAACAGGCTGCTCTGGATGACTTCCGGTTCAGCCGTACTCGAGTCGGGAACTCGGTCTAGGTGCCATGCGTTGGGGTGTGATTACTTTTCCGGGGTCGTGTGACGATCACGACGTCGTTGACTCGCTCAAGTCCGAGCTTGGACACAAGGTCAAGCTGCTGTGGCATAAAGACGAGCTGGCGGGCAACTTCGACTGTATCGTTCTGCCGGGGGGGTTTTCCTACGGCGATTATCTGCGCTGCGGCGCCATGGCTCGTTTCTCGCCGATCCTCCGCGGCGTCGTCAAATTCGCCCAAAACGGCGGGCTCGTTCTGGGGATTTGCAACGGCTTTCAAATTCTCTGCGAGGCCGGCTTGTTGCCGGGGGCGCTTGTGCGAAACGCCAATCTGCAATTTATCTGTCAGCCGGTGTATTTGCGGGTTGAGGAAAGCGATGCGCCGTTTACATCCGGCTTAAAGCGCGGCGAGATTCTCAAGATGCCGGTGAAGCACGGCGAGGGCTGCTACTACGCCGATGGCGCGACCTTGGAGCGGCTTCACAAAAACCGGCAGGTTTTACTTCGCTACGTCGACGTCAAAGGCAAACCGTCGGCTTCGGCCAATCCCAACGGGTCGGTCGATAACATCGCCGGCATCTGCAACGAGCAGCGCAATGTTTTTGGCCTCATGCCGCACCCTGAGGATGCTTGCAGCAAGCTGCTCGGGAGCGAAGACGGCGCCAAGATCTTCAACTCGATCGCCGCGGCCTGTGCGGAGAAGGCGAGCGCGCATGTCTGAAGCGCGGGCGGAGCAGCACGCCGCGCCCATGGTGACGCCGGAGCTCGTCTCAAGTCACGGCATCAGCGCCGATGAATACCAGAAAATTCTCAAGGCTCTCGGCCGTCCGCCCAGCTACACGGAATTGGGCGTTTTTTCCGTGATGTGGTCGGAGCATTGTAGCTACAAAAGCTCGCGCTACTATCTCAAGAATCTTCCGACTGAAGGACCGCGCGTTTTACAGGGTCCCGGTGAGAACGCCGGCGTGGTTGACATCGGCGGCGGCCTCGCCGTGGCTTTCAAAATCGAGAGCCACAATCACCCTTCATTTATCGAGCCGTACCAAGGCGCGGCCACCGGCGTGGGCGGAATCCTGCGCGACATCTTCACCATGGGCGCGCGTCCGATCGCTTCGCTTGATTCGCTTCGTTTCGGCAGCATCGACCATCCGCGCACGCGTTATTTGTTGAGCGGGGTGGTCGCCGGCATCGGCGGCTACGGCAACTGTATCGGCGTGCCTACCGTCGGAGGGGAATGCTACTTCGACGAATGCTACAACGCCAACATTTTGGTCAACGCCTTTACGCTCGGCATCGTCAAGAAAAAGCAGATTTTCACCGGCATCGCCAAGGGTGTCGACAATCCGGTGATCTACGTCGGCTCGAAGACCGGGCGCGACGGTATTCACGGCGCGACCATGGCCTCCGAATCTTTTTCCGAACAGAAGGAACAGCGCCGACCGACGGTGCAAGTCGGCGACCCTTTCACGGAAAAGCTGCTGCTCGAAGCCTGCTTGGAACTGATGGAGAAGGATTTTATCGTCGGCATTCAGGACATGGGCGCGGCCGGCTTAACCAGCTCATCGTCGGAAATGGCGGGGCGCGGCGGCTGCGGCATCGAACTTGATCTTTCAGCGGTGCCGTTGCGCGAAAGCGGCATGACGCCTTACGAAATCCTGCTCTCCGAATCGCAGGAGCGCATGCTTTTGGTCGCCAAACGCGGCACCGAAGCGGAGATCCAACAAATCTTCGAGAAATGGGATCTCGACGCGGTCGTCATTGGCAGGGTGACCGCCGACCAGCAGTTTCGCGCGACGTGGCGCGGCGAAGAGGTTGCGAACATCCCGATTCGGGCGCTGACCCGGGAGGCGCCGGTTTATCAGCGACCGGCAGCTCGGCCGCCTCGGCAGGATCAGTTGCAACAATTGGATCTTGCGACGGTGAAAGAACCGAAGGATCTTGGGGCCACCCTAAAGCAGCTCCTGTCGGCGCCGAACCTCGCGTCCAAGGAATGGATCTACCGGCAGTACGATCAGTTCGTGCGAAGCAATACCGTGCTCGCCCCCGGCGCCGATGCCGCCGTGATCCGCGTCAAAGGAACCACCAAGGGCCTGGCTCTCACCGTCGACGGCAATAGCCGCTATTGCTACCTCGATCCCTATGTTGGCGGCGTCATCGCAGTGGCCGAGGCGGCGCGCAATTTGGCCTGCGTCGGCGCGCGGCCGATCGGCTTGACCGATTGTTTGAATTTCGGTAGCCCGGAAAATCCCGAGGTGATGTGGCAGTTCTCCCAGGTGATCCAGGGCATGCGCGATGCTTGCATGGCGCTCAATGTTCCGGTTGTGAGCGGCAACGTGAGTTTCTATAATGAAACTGACGGCACGCCCATTTTCCCGACGCCGATAATCGGCATGGTTGGTCTTATAGAGAAGATCCACCGTGTCGTGACGCCGTGGTTTAACTCCCCCGGCGCTGTGGTCGCCTTGCTCGGGCGCACTCGTGAAGAGCTCGGCGGAAGCGAATATCTCAAGTGGGTGCATGGTTTGACCCGCGGCACGCCGCCTTGGATCGATCTTAAGATGGAACAGGCGGTGCAGCTGTGTTGCCTCGAGGCGATCGACCAGGAGCTGTTGCTTTCGGCGCACGATGTGTCGGATGGCGGGCTTGCGGTCGCCCTGGCCGAGTGCTGCATTGGCGGCGAAAAGCCGCTGGGGGTGCGCATCGAAAGGCACGAGATGATCCGCGGCGACGCATTTCTCTTCAGCGAATCGCAATCGCGCATCGTCGCTTCATTGAAGGAGGAGAGTGTCGAGCGTTTGAAAGAAATCGCTGCGCGGCACAATGTACCCCTGCAGGTTCTCGGCGTGGTCGGGGGCAGCCGGTTTACGATTCAACCGCTGATCCAGTTGCCGATCGACGAGTTAAAAACGAGCTGGTCAACCGCGCTGCCGGCGAGACTGAAATGACCAACTCGTTCCCCAAGCAAAGGATGGGCGAAGCAAATCGGCTCCGATGATGTCGGATAAATTCCACGAAGAATGCGCGGTTATGGGCGTTTACGGTCATCCCGAGGCGGCCAACATGGTCTACCTCGGCTTATACGCGCTGCAGCACCGTGGCCAGGAATCATGCGGCATCGTCTCTTCCGACGGCAAAGGGCTGATTTCACACCGGCAGATGGGGCTGGTCGCCGATGCGTTCAAAGAAGACGTGATCAAGCGGCTCGAAGGGGCCAGCGCAATCGGCCATAATCGCTACTCGACACAAGGTCAAAGCCACTTGAAAAATGCGCAACCCTTCGTTGTCGAGTATTCGCAAGGGCCGATTGCGATTTCGCACAACGGCAATTTGGTCAATGGCGCGCTTCTGCGCGAAGAGTTGGAGCGCTCCGGCTCGATCTTTCAGTCCACCACCGATACCGAAGTGATCATCCATTTGATCGCGACGTCGAGAGAATCGACGCTCATGGGTCGCATCATCGAAGCGCTCGGGCGGACGCGCGGCGCTTATTCGCTGTTGTTTCTCACCCTGGACAAGATGATTGCAGCCCGGGATCCCTATGGTTTTCGCCCGCTCGTGCTGGGAAAATTCGTCGAGGGAAAAAATCGCGGCGCTTACGTCGTCGCCTCGGAGACTTGCGCACTCGATCTGATCGAAGCTGAATACATCCGTGACGTGGAGCCCGGTGAGATTATTACCATCGGCCCGGACCGTGAGATGCAATCGCTCAAGCCGTTTCCGCCGGCGCCGCACGCCAAATGCATTTTCGAGTACATTTATTTCGCGCGCCCCGACAGCAAACTGTTCGGCCACAACGTTTATCAAGTGCGCAAAGCACTCGGCCGGCAGCTGGCGCGCGAGAGCGGCGTCGACGCCGACCTGGTGACGCCCGTGCCGGACTCCGGTGTACCGGCGGCGATCGGGTATGCCGAAGAATCGAAGATCCCGCTCGAATTTGGCCTTATTCGCAATCACTATGTCGGGCGCACCTTTATCGAGCCGCAGCAGACGATTCGGAATTTCGGCGTGAAGATCAAGCTCAATGCCCAGCGCGACGTTTTAGACGGAAAGCGCGTCGTCGTGGTCGACGATTCCATCGTGCGCGGCACCACCAGCCGCAAGATCATTCGCATGCTGCGGGACGCTGGCGCCAAGGAAGTGCACATGCGCATCAGCTCGCCGGCAACGATCAGTCCCTGTTATTACGGTATTGACACGCCAACCCGCTCCGAATTGATCGCGTCGTCGAACTCCATCGAAGAGATCCGCCGCTATATCGATGCCGACTCGCTTGCCTATCTTAGCCGTGACGGCATGTACGTCTACTTCGACAGCCGAAAAGAAGGATTTTGCGACGCTTGCTTCAGCGGCAATTATCCCGTCCACTTCGAAGACGAAGGCCACACCCGCCAGCTGCAGTTATTCGATGCGATGAGCCGGTAAACCATCCCGAGTAGAACCGGGACCCTACCTTGCTGATCGCGATCGATCCACCTGCCCGCCAAAGCGTAAGGACATTTAACCTAATCCGACCGGAGTTCGATGTTGCTCGGGCGCTGAGCCCTACAACCGGGCAACGGACTGCCTTGATGGCAACCCGCATCCCACCGGTGGTGATCGTGCGGGGTCGAGGCTGAGGGCAATCTGTCTGCTCGGGTGCGCCGACTTCCGTTTCACCGCCTCGCGCAGATGCGCAAGTTTTCTCGGGTGAGGGTTAAATCTTGCGATCGACTCTCGAAGATTTCGACTGAGACTTTCAGTTTCGAATGATTGATTTTTGAAGGCAGCGCCTTTAACATACGCGGGCTGTTCGTAACGCAGAATGCCGTTCTGTCCGTGTCGATTGGATTTTCCTTCCATCCGGCCGTCGGTAACATTCCGCAGCGACGCAATTTAGTAACGTTTGGGGGATGAAGCGAGATGAAACATCGCGAGCTTGGTTTGATCCAAGGTTTTCTTTTGTGCCTGCGCGACTCGGATGCCGTGCGGCTGCAGAACAGCCGGTGGAAAAGAAGTCTGCTACTGTTTAGCAGCGGCGTTTGCCTGGAGATCGGTGCGTTGCCCTTTTTAGCCGTTTTGATGGGGTATGAAATGTCCTGGCAGGGCTGGCTGTTGAGCTGGCTATTTGTGCCGCTCGGCGTGATTGGCTTGTACGCAAGTAAATTCGGCGACGATCGTTTCGTCGAGTGGCTCCTGGTTGTGCCCAAGCTCGATTTGCGGCTGTGATCCTTTCAGCGCAACTCTGATCAGGGACAACGCCCCATGGAGTCCTCAGGATCCGCTGCCCGCCAAGATCTAAGATTGTGGCAAGCCTCGCCCGATTGATGATAAAGTCTGGTTATCCGGCCTGATCAGCAGATGGGCCGCAAATACGTCGATGGAGCAGCCGCAACCGACGGCAGTAAAGGGAGATGGTTTACGACAGAATTGGGTCGGGAGGCTGATGGCGCGCTTGAGGCCCGATTTCCCGACCGGGTTCTTCTAACAACGTGAATCCTTCCGAATTGAGTTCTCATGATTTTGCCTGGGCGAGAGAACGTATGGTCCAGGAACAGGTCATCGCGCGGGGTATCGACGACGTCCGCGTTATCGCGGCTCTGCGCAAGATCCCCAGACATTTGTTCGTTGACCGCGGAATCGTCAACCGCGCGTATCATGACAGCGCCCTGCCGATTGGCGAAAAGCAGACGCTCTCGCAACCGTACATGGCTGCACGCATGACGGCGGCGCTCTGTCTCAGCGGCGGGGAAAAGGTGTTGGAAGTCGGAACCGGCTCGGGTTATCAAACCGCACTGCTCGCCGAGCTCTGTTTCAATGTCTTCTCCGTAGAAAAATTGCGCGCGTTGTCGCACAACGCGAGGAAATTGCTCGATTCTCTCGAATATCACAATATCGCGCTTCACGTTGGTGATGGCACGATCGGCTGGTCCGAGCACGCACCCTACGATGCGATTTTGGTCACCGCGGCGGCGCCCGCGGCGCCCAAGCCGC
>JAICHC010000175.1 GCA_025922795.1 Candidatus Binatia bacterium
CAACGGTTCGGGTTTATTCCAATGCGCCGCAGGTGTGCATTCACAGAATCTTTGTCACCAGAGTTTGGACCTTCGAAATTCATGGGCTATCGGCGCGACATCTTCCAGTACTTGGACGACTACTATGCTCTGCGATATTTTGCATCCGTTCAAGTATCGCGATCAACTTTGAGCGGACCTCGCCGCTCAATGAGCCTGTGACGATGCACAATTGCTTAGCGGGTTTTTACCGGTTGCTTTTTACGTAACTTTTTAGCTCGGCGGCGTTCTCCACCGCATATCCTTGGGCGTCATTATTAAAATACGCGAACACGTCCAACCGGCTCGCTAACTGTTGTTTGATCCACTTTGCCTCCGCCGTTAGTTTCTGCGCCGAGTAGGTGCCCGCGTAGTGATCGCCGTGAAAACGCAGATACGTCCAGCCGGCGGTGAGAACGCGCGGATGATCTTGAATCATGTCATGAATGCAGAGAGCGGACTGGTATCGCTCTAAAATCCTGTAAATCTCATCACAGAGCCAACTCGGGTCGCGGAATTCAACCGCCCAGCGAAGAGAACGCGGCGCGGTGCTGAGAAAATCCTCGAGTCGTTGCGGATCGGCATTCCAACGCGGTGGCAGCTGGACCAAGATCGGACCGAGGGATTCTTTCAGTCGTTTAGCGACAGTGAAAAAGTTGCCGATGGTTGAGCGCGCATTCTTGAGCCGCATCCAATGCGAGCCGTAACGGTTGAACTTGAGGGCGTAGAGGAAACCCGGCGGGGCTTGCTTTTTCCAACCGTCAAACGCCGCAGCGGATGGCAGATGGTAGAAGGTATTGTTGATTTCAACCGTGTCAAAATGTTGCGCATAATATGAAAACCACCGGGATGTCGCCAAACCGTCCGGGTAAAAAATACCCCGCCAGTGTTTATAGTGAAAACCGGAAGTTCCAATCCGAAGCTTGCCTTGATTCCGCGGCATACAATCCTCCGAGTGCGCCCGCGTGAATGTCAGACCTATAGTATTGGTCTTTCGGGCTTCGCGATCTACAGGTATGCCGGGATTAATGGACAAGGGTTGCGGTGAAGATCGGCGGGGTGAAACGCTACCGGAACCGGGAGAGCTGCCGTACGCTCCTTTCAAGATTGGAGATCAGTCCGGGAGTGTCGTCGAATCTGTCGCGATAAGTTGCTGGACCGAACCTTAGATGAGCGATCCACGGCCTCCCCTCCGTGTAGCGGATCCCAGCGGGGATGATCGGGATTTCCCGCTTGGAGCGTTTCTCCGCGGCGGCGGCGATGCTGACAAAGCCGGCCCTAAACGGGAGAAATTCATCGGACGTGATTTTGGGCGTGTAGGTCGGGTCGATGTTCGGGTAGCCTTCGGGAAAAATCACCAGGATCCTGCCTTCGACAAGGAGATCGACGGCTTGACCTAACGCGTGACGCTGACGGTAAAAAACCTCGCTCGACGAAAAAAGGCGAGTGCCGCGTTTGCGAGCGAGCGCTACAGCATCGGCCCGCAGAAGCACCGGCCAGCGCGCCATTTTGGTGAGCGTAGTCATCAGTAATTTGCCGGGCCGGCTTCTTACCCAGTCCAAAGTCACAACGATGTGAAAGGGTTGCGATAGGGCCGCAGCCAGTGCGACCCCGTCATAGAGATGATGATAGTGCCGCGCGACGATCAAAGCCGGGCCTTCGGTGGGGATATATTCCAGTCCTGAGGCTTGTGTTCTCAAACGCCCGGCTGCCAGGCCGCGGGCGATAAGCCGCATAGATTTTTCGATGGCGATTTCAGACAGTCGTGGCACGGCGCCAGGGCTGATGATTTTTGGAAATTAATCTTGCTGACTGACCGGTTCAAAGGTGCCGCCAGGGCGCCTGATGTAAGTTCGTCCGCGCCAGCTGTGCCGGCGTTTGAGCGCGAACTGTATGATTCGCGCGATAACCGGCAAGTCGCAAAGCGGCGACAGCCAATAAGTCCACGGTCTATTTGGATAGGCTCTGGCGACGCCGATTAAAACACCGACGCGGATTGCAAACAATGTTCCTAGGATGACTTGAACCCAGAGAGCCGCGCCCAAGGAGAATCCCGCGATCAGCAACGGCAACGGCCAGGCTTGGAGCACGAGCGCCGTGCCAAGGCGGCTGGCTTGGCGCCAGCCAAAATACTGATCGCGGAGCGGTAATGAGCGCGGCCAGTTGACCCAAGTGTCACGCCAACTCGGGTACATGCGCGCGCCATTCAATCCCGGCTCCGCTTCATAAAAGCCGACCGCCTCGCCGCATTCGGCCAGCCGGCGGGCGATGGTGATGTCTTCGCAAAGCGATGCTCGCGCTGCGCTAACGGCTCCGGTGCGGAGCAAGGTTTCACGCCGGCTCAAGAAGCATTGGCCGTTGGCTTGGACCTTGTCGACGTTACGGGTCGCCTTTCCCGGAGAACCGAAGCGATAGACCAACGTTGTCAGCATCGGCGGATGAATCAGCGCTTCGAGCTTTCCGGAAAGGTGCTGTCGAGTTGCGACGGAGAACGTCGAGACGCCCGTCTTTCGCGCGTGCGCCAACAGCGAGCGTGTCAAATTGGACGAAAGCGAGACGTCGGCATCGACACAGAGTATCCACTGGCAGTCTGGATCGGAATGCTGCAGGCCGCAATGGAGCCCCCAAGCTTTACCGGTCCAATGTGGATCGACCGGACAAGCGTCGACGACGCTCACGCGGCGATCGGACTGGCGATAGCGCTGCACGATCGCGGGTGTGCCGTCGGTCGAGCCGCCGTCGACGATCAAGATCTCGTGAACTTCTTGGGGTTGAGAGATTAGGCCGTCGAGAGCGCGACGGATGCGCTCCGCTTCGTTCAAAGCCGGCAGGATCACGCAGATACGTTCGGCGCTCGGATCATCCGAAAGTTGAATGCGGTGTTTTTTATCGCCTAGTCCGATCACGATGGGCTCAATGCTATTCCAAGAGCGCGCCGGCGAGCTTCACACTTCCGTCAAGGTTTCGTCGCCGAAGCTCGCAACATCTCGCAGCTCGTATCCTCGGCGACTGGGCTCAACGTAAAACGACTCTCCTTCGGGTCGGGCTCGATCTCCGGGGACTTGGCGAGAAAGCCCGGCCAAGCGCCGATCACGCGCTGATCGAACTGACGCACTTCGATGTTGCCTTCGATTCTTCCCGGTCGCACGACTCGGCCGGTCAGGATCGATTGACCCCGTTGCACGATATAGAGTTCGCCGGTCGGCAACAGCGGGATGGAGAGTTTCAAAGTGGCGCCGGGATGGCCGTCGCCGTCCCAGTCGAAAACCGCGGGATCATCGGTCTTGACCGGCAGCTTGTCTTCTATGCCGGAGTCGCGATAACCGATTCGTTCTACGCCGAGATCGGCGTGGTAGCTCCAACCTTGACCCTCTCTCTCCAATTGAACCGGATAGGTGTGTTTGGCCAGAGCGGCGATGAATTTTTCCGGAAACACCATCTTGATCATCATCGAGTCTTCGAGAACGCGAAAATCGCAGACCTTGTGGCTTTGGCTCAGATTCTTGCCGTCGCGGCGAATTTCCACAAGAGAGACGGATTTGGACGCCGATTTCGACAAGCCAAAAAAAGGTACTCGCGTGGTCGAGGCCATGATCATATCGAGCCGGTAAGTGCCGGGTGGCAGTAGCTGCTCTTCCTGCCCCGCAGCGACTTTTACGAAACCGCCGCAATAGACCACCCACGCGGCGAGCACAAGCATGCGAAGTTTCACCCACCGAGGCACGGGGTCAAGGTGTTTTTGCATTGGACTTTGCTAAATTTGAATCAATCGTAATCCAGAGATTAACAGTTTTTTGGATCTAAATGATGAAAGGGAACTGTGCGGCCTTGTTCCGCCGCGCTTGCGAATGCGGCAAACAGCAGCAGACGTTCCTTGACTTGATCCCAAGCACCGCTCTCCGGGTCAACCAGGTCATGGCCAGCCTCGACTTCATGATACTCTACCCGATTGACGAAACCGCTTATGAGACGGCGCGTGCGAAACGGCGGGACGATCTTGTCGCGGCTGCCCTGAATCACCAACGTCGGTACATCGATCTTCGGCGCCAGCCTCAGTGCCCTCTGTCCCAGCTCCCGGATTTGTTCGATCGGCTTCAACGACACGCTGAGCCGGCGCAAGCTTTGTTGGATCTGTGGATTTTCCAGATCGATATTCTTAAACATTCGCTGCAGCCCGTGTCGAACGTCGCGCGCGGAGAAATCTGCACGTTTCAACGGCTTGACGCGGCGGAAGATCAATCTTAGCACCGGCCATAAGACGCTCAACCACCCCTCCCCGAAGCTCCAGTAGGGCGCGAGCAGTACCAGACCGGCCGGCCGCTGTTCCGCCGCAGCGTTCAGTGCCAAAGCCCCACCCATGGAATAGCCGACCAACAAGATCACGGGGTGCTGTCGCTTCAAGTCTTCCAGGGCTTGCTTCACCGCATCCGACCAAATTCGCGACGTGCATAGGTCGAGGTTTTCGATGTCGGCGCCCAGGCCGGGAAGCATCAATCCGCGAACCGTCCAAGCCGCTTCCTTGAGCACGGTTCCAAGCGGTCGCATCTCCGCCGGAGTCCCCGGAAAGCCGTGCACCAGCAATGCGGCGCAATGACTCCCTTGCCAATGAAAGGATCTATGTTCGCTGCTATAGAAAGGTTTTGGAAGGTTGGCTCCAGGCATGACGCGATGGTACAGATCTTTCACCGGACTCTGATTTTCTTACAGGAAACTCGTGGCCAGGCAAGTGCGTCGCACGGTACTCCATGACCAGTTTCGTATCGTTTTACAGGCGCTATAAATGTAATGAGCGAGCGGATCTCAGCGGGATGGTCTGCCGTTGAAGGAAAGCGGCGCGGGCAAATCGAGCGCCTATGGATCGTCCGAATCTCATCCTGTTAACCGGCGGCACGGGATACGTCGGTGGAAGATTGCTGCGAGCCTTGGAGGCGGGCGGTTATCGGCTGCGATGCATGGCGCGGCGCCCCGATGAACTGCGCGGGCGGGTCGGCTCGAATACGGAAGTGGTATTCGGCGACTGTTTCGATAAGGCTTCGCTCACCGACGCATTGGCAGGCGTGCACACGGCGTATTATCTCGTGCACTCCATGGGGTCTACGGGATCATTTGAGGAAAAGGATCGCCAAGCCGCAAGCAATTTTGCAGAAGCTGCGCGGGAGGCTAATGTTCGGCGCATCATTTACCTTGGCGGCTTGGGCGAAGGGGCGCTGTCGCCGCACTTGCGCAGCCGTCAGGAAGTGGGCGAAGCGCTTCGTTCGACCGGCGTCGAGTTGATCGAGTTTCGCGCCTCGATCGTCATCGGCTCCGGAAGTCTTTCGTTTGAAATGATCCGGGCGCTGGTGGAGCGCTTGCCGGTGATGATTTGCCCGGCCTGGGTGTCGATCGCGGCTCAACCGATCGGCATCGAAGACCTGGTTCAGTATCTTGTCGCAGCTCTGGATCTTAGTCACACAGGCAATCATATTATTGAAATCGGCGGTGCCGATCAGGTTTCGTACAAAGACATCATGCGCGAGTATGCCCGGCAGCGCGATTTGCGCAGGTTCATGTTCTCGGTACCGATATTGACGCCGCGCCTCTCGAGTCTTTGGCTGGGTTTGGTGACGCCCGTCTATGCGCGGGTCGGCCGCAAGCTCATCGACAGCATCAGAAACCCGACAGTCGTGCGTGATCCGATCGCACTCAAACTATTTTCGATCCGGCCGAAAGGGATTCGGGAGATCATTGCCCGAGCCATCATCCATGAGGATCGCGAATTGGCTGCCACGAAGTGGTCCGATGCTTTGTCTTCGCGAGGAGAAGCCTTCAGCCGGGCCGGGGGGCGGTTTGGCAATCGGATTGTTGATTCCAGAGAGGTTACGGTCAATGTTTCTCCGGAAATTGCTTTTCGGTCTATCCGACGCATCGGCGGCGAAACCGGCTGGTATTATGGCGATTGGCTGTGGCGAGCGCGGGGCTTTGTTGATTTGCTTTTCGGGGGTGTTGGGACTCGCCGGGGTCGGCGCGATCCGGATTCGATGCAGGTCGGCGATGCCTTAGATTGCTGGCGCGTTGAGGAATTTGTCGATCATCGGCGGCTGCGCCTTAGGGCAGAAATGAAATTGCCGGGTCGCGCATGGTTAGAGTTCGACGTCGAGCCGCGCGGAAGCGGTGCGTCGATTCGTCAAACCGCGATCTTCGATCCACTCGGGTTGGCTGGCCTGGCTTACTGGTACGCTTTGTATCCGGCGCACAAGCTGATTTTTAGCGGAATGTTGCGCCGCATCGCAGCCCTGGCAGAGAATAGGCGGTAATCGTCGCAAACATGCGCCTGAGGTCCGAAGCGTCTGGTGTACGGCAAGACTCGTCA
>JAICHC010000176.1 GCA_025922795.1 Candidatus Binatia bacterium
TAATGCCCGGTCCCTCCTGACCAGGGAAGGATACGAATCTGCGTCAGGCCGCGCGCGCGTTCTTCCAAAACCAAATGTTCTTGAAACAGCTCGAAATCGGCGAGGTAAACGTCATTGCGATGCGGAATCATTTCCTGCCAATGCTCGCGCCCGGTTCTATGGAGTGGCGTCGACATCAAACGAAAGTTCTTCGCCTGATCGTTGGTGCGTATGATGAAGCGGTCGTGAAAGTGCTCGATCTGATACTCATGCTCGCGCTCGCGCGGCAGAAAGATCTCGAATTCGCCGGACGGCCGGTCCGCTTCGAGATAACGGTATTCCTGGCTGTTGGTATGCGATGAGACGATCATCAGGAATTTTCGCGATTTGGTTTTAAAAATGTAGGCGACGAACGTCTCATCGTCTTCTTGATAAACCAGCTGGTCCTCCGCGGGGTCGGTGCCGATAACGTGGCGATAGATTTGAAACTGGCGCAACGTGGTCTCGTCCGGCTTGCCGTAAAACAGCGTCCTGTTGTCGTTCGCCCAGGCAAGATTCTCGGTCACATTAGGCAGCACCTCCGGCAGCATTTCGCCGGTCGTCAGGTTTTTGAGATAAGAGGTGTGGATGCGCCGCCCCTGCGTATCGATGGCGTAAGCGAGAATGTCCTGGCCTGAGCTTAACGCGGAGCCGCCAACTGAAAAAAACTCATGTCCCGCAGCCAACACGTTGGCATCGAGCATGATTTCTTCATCCTCCTCTAACAAGCCGCGCTTGCGCGCATAGATCGGATACTCTTTACCGGGCTCGTAACGCGTATAGTAATAGTAATCGTCGCGTTTGTATGGAACCGACATGTCGGTCTGCTTTATTCGCCCGATGATTTCCTCGAACAGCTTCTCCTCGAAAGCGCGCGTATGCGCCATCTCTTTAGCCGCGTATTGGTTCTCCTCATTCAGGTAACGAATCACGTCGGGATTGTCCCGTTCCCGCAGCCAGTAGTAGTCATCCACGCGTATATGGCGGTGCTTTTCGAGCCGAGTCGGTATCTTTTTAGGCATTACGGCCTCAAAACGGACAGGCTTGCATCTTCCACATCGGCTTCCCTTACCCAACCCACCGTCCCCTTCTTGGTTTTCACCATGTACCAGAATTCGCCGGCGCCGGAGACTTTACCCAGCGGAACGAGTTCATCGCCGCCCATCGATTTAACGAGGGCTTCCGATTGATTGTCGTGTCGACCGCGTATCACGATCTCGTCCCGTTTCACGCGCAGAACCTTGGGTATTGGCATAGCAGGCTCGAGACCGATCGATCCGGTCGTTACGCCGCTATTGGTCTCGTCAACCAACTCGCGAAAGATATCGACGACTCTGGGCGAAGCCCAGTCCATCGAACCAGACTTCATGCCGATCGCCCGGCCGTCGCTGTCGATCACATAACTCACAGGTATCCCGTAGACCCGGTAGGACGCCGCTACCCGGCCATCGGCATCCAAGAGCGTAGAAAAATTCAGGTTATGAGTTTTCATGAATCTGGCCACGAGCGCGGCATTTTCTCTCTGATTGATTGCAACGACGGTAAGCCCCTGCCCGCCAAAGTTTCGGCTGAGCTGTTCCATCGACGGCATTTCATCCCGGCAGGGACCGCACGAGGTTGCCCAAAAATTGAGCAATACCATTTTGCCGCGATAGCCGCTTAGACTCGCAACATTGCCGTTTAGCTCACGCAGGCTGAACTCCGGCGCGCGATTTATCACTGGCTTTATCAATCCTATGGATTTTAGCAGCCCTGCGACGGCCGCGGGATTCCTCCCCTGTTGCGCGAACAGTGGATTCGGCACCACAGCAACAGTTAGCCAGACTGTAACGATGCTTTTGACGGCAGCTCGAACCATTGAGTCTCCCTTTGGTCAATGAATAAGCCTCGGCAAGATCCGGTGAGATCCTCCACTAACATTGATTTGATTTCGGAGGTTTATAATAGCACCTTTGCCCGGCTGCGTTGACACGATAATTCTACATCGGCTACTGTCGATTCCGCGGGCTCCGCGCAGTGATCTTTTCACTAGCCCGCTACATGACACACTTGAAATTTTCGTCGATCACCCTCAGCCGCCTAGCGGTTCCGTGGCGGATAGCCGCCGTCGCGCTGATTTTAGCGTTCGTGCCACCGCCGGTCGCCAGTGAGACCGCGCGCCGAGCGATTGTGCTCGCCTGGGACGGCGTCGTGCCCGCTTTCGTGCACGAGATGTTGCGCGCGGGGAAACTTCCCAATCTGGCAAAGCTGATCGAAGGTAGCGCCTTTGCCGATGATGTCGTAGCCGTGTTTCCGTCCAAGACGGCGCCCGGCTTTGCCGCGTTGATCACCGGCGCGCCGCCGAATGTCACCGGCATCAGCGGTAACCGCGTGCCGCGAGCGCCACGCGACCAGTTCACCATCTTGGAAAGTCTGCCGGGTTTTGACGCAGCGCCTTTGCGCGCCGAATCGATCTGGTCCGCCGCGCGCCGGGCCGGAAAAAAATCCGTGGTCTCACATATTCCCGCATTTGCCGGCGAGCTTGCTGAAGGGAGTGTGCGTTTCGCGGGTTACACCTTGATCGCCGGGCGCGACGGCATCGTCACCAAGAACAAGGGGCAGAGTACGGCAACGGGAACGTGGCGTAATTCGCCGCCAAGTATGGCCTTGCCGCTTGAAATCAGTTTCAATATCGGCAAATCGAGATTTTTTGGTCTGATCATCGACGACCCCGCCGATGATCAGACCGGTTATGATAGCTTAATTCTGGCCAGCGCTCGCGACGGCGACACCGTCACTGTCAAGCTCAAGTCAGCGCCTCCCGGCGTTGGCCGCGAACTTTTCTGGAGCCCGCCCGTCGCGATCAAAAGCACCGGCAATCAAGATGCCAAATGCTATTTTCGGCTGTTCGATCTCAAGCCGGACGGCAGCGATTTTTTTCTCTACTACACCCGACCGGCCCGCGACCTGCCTGTCGACGCCAACAGCGATGTAGTCGCGAGCCCGACGGTGCGCACCTTTGTCGGCAACGGCGCGGCGGTCCTTTTCCAACAGGGCGCTTTCGGCCGCACCATCCCCAACGGAGGCCAGGGCGGCGCCGAAGCGCGTTATCTCGAAACCATGGCGTTTGCGCAGCATCAGTTGACGGAGACCCATCGGTGGGCGATCGAAAATCTGCCCTGGGATCTATTTCTTGCTTACACGCCGTTCCCCGATGAAGCGGAACATTTGTGGCGGGGCCATCTCGATGCGAGCCTATCCAGTTACCGGCAAGATCTCGCCGACCGAGTAAGGCCATTGCTCGAACGCGCGTATCGCAGCTCCGACGATCTTCTCGGCGTGCTCCTCAGCAAACGCCCCGCGAATTCTTTGGTTGCCTTGATCTCCGACCACGGCTTGCAAGGCATCAATAAACGCGTCGCCCTCAACCCAGTCTTGCAGCAGGAGGGTTTGCTGGTCCTAGACGCTCAAGGAAGGGTCGATCTGACAAAAACCAAGGTGCTTTATCCGGCGGCCAACAACGGATACTTGTTGATTAACTCGAAGGACCGCAAGAGCGGCATCGTCGGCAGCGATGAGCGCGCCGAGCTGATCCCTAAGGTGCGCGCGATACTTTTGGCGCTACGCGACGGTGAGCAGCAAATCGTCAAGGCCGTTTACGACACCGAAACTGACGGCGCGACGATGGGTCTCGGCGGAGAAGTCGGCGGCGACATCCATATCGAGCTCGCGCCGGGCTACGATTTCGATCCACGGATCACCGCCGGGAGCTTAGTCAGCGAGACGCCGCCCTACGGAAGTCATGGAGCAAGTCCGGCACAAACCGCCATGCGTACCCTTATGGTTTTCAACGGACCGGGCATTCGGCCGGGGCAAAAACTCATAAATGTCCGCATCATCGATTTCGCCCCGACCCTGGCGTGGCTGCTTGATTTACCCAAACCCAAGGATGCCACCGGCCGGGTTCTATTCGAAATGCTCGCCGAACCGCGTTGATCGAGGACAATCAGCGTGCCACGGCGATGTTATCGAAGGAACATCGATCATGACCAGTAAGACCACTAAAGCGGATGCGGCTCAAAAATACGACAGGTTCCGAGGTGAACAATGAAACCGGTGCAACTTTTTTGCTGGCATTTCATGGCCTACCCGTATCTCGGCAAAGATTTTGACGAGAAGGAATACACAGGCTGGGTGACGGTGCCGAATCGCTTGTGGGATAACGGCAAAGCGCGCGGCTTGTACCAGGAATATATCGACCAGCTAGCGTACGCCGATGAGCTTGGCTTTGACGGCATGGTGCTGAACGAGCATCACCAAAACATTTATGGCTTGATGCCTTCGCCCAACCTGATCGCCGCGGCGCTCACGCAATGCACCGCGCGCGGTAAAATCGTCATTCTAGGCAATCTGCTGCCGCTGCATTTGAATCCCATGCGCGTCGCCGAAGAGTACGCCATGCTCGATCAGATGAGCGACGGCCGCTTGATTGCCGGCTTCGCGCCTGGCGGCGGTCCGGAAACGTTTAACTACGATGTTCCGTCGGCGAATACGCGGGAAAAATTTTGGGAAGCCGCGGACCTGATCGTGCGCTCCTGGAGCGAGGACGGGCCATTCGCGCACGAGGGGCGCTATTTTCCGCTCCGCTATGTGAATCTCTGGCCGAAACCGCGGCAAAAACCGTTTCCGCCGGTGTGGATTCCCGGTTCGCGGAGCCCGTCAACCATGATCGAGGTAGCTAAACGCGGGTACTGTTACTTCCTGTCATCACGGAGCCACGGCGGTGAGACCCATCGGGCACAGCAGGAATTCGCCGACGTGTTGGAGAAACACGGCGACAAGTACCATCCGTTCCGTTTTGGTATTTTGATGTCGACTTACGTCGCCGAGACCGATCAACAAGCGCGCGCGGAATGCGAAGAAGGAGTTTGGTATTTTTTGAAAAATTGTCTCAAGGGCCACTTGCGCCGTGAAGGGCGGCAACTCACTTATGGCCCCGGCGTTCCGTACATCCCTGCCGCGGCCTGGCGCGAATATCTAAAAGGCTACCAGCCGGGCCGCAAACTCTTGGGGGACGTGGAAAATTGGCAAGAGCTCGACGCTTCGCAATCGATCATCGTCGGCAGCCCCGAGACGGTTACGCGACGGATTAAAACTCTTATCGAGAAAGCCAAAGTCGGCAACCTGCTGATTCAATTTCAGCTCGGCAACATGCCCGACCCTCTGGCGCGGAAGAGCATGAAGCTGTTCGCCGAAAAGGTCGCGCCGGCTTTGCGCGACGCATCTCTAACCCAGTTCCGCAAAGAATATCCCGACCTCAACCTGGAATCACCGAAGGAGGCAATCCAGTGAGCGGTCGAATCCTCGAGATCAATAAGCGTAACGTACAAATTTTGGAAAACGGCAGCGGCCCACCGCTGCTCTACCTCCACGGTTTCGCCGACGTTCACTCGGTCAAAGAAAGCTGGCTGCCGTTCCACGAGAGATTAGCCGAGCACGGTCGCGTGATCGCGCCGGCCCACCCCGGCTGCGCCCGGACCGATGAAGACAAAGACATCGACACGATCGAGGACGTTGTCTTTCACTATCTCGAAGTGCTCGATAGCGCGAAGCTAAGTCACTTCGATCTCGTTGGCACTTGCGTCGGCGGCTGGATCGCCGCCGAGCTCGCCGCGCGCCATCCGGAAAAAATTCGCAAGCTGGTTTTGATCGGCGCCGCCGGACTGTTCGTTCAAGGCGCGCTGATCGGTGACGTGTTCATGAACGCCCAACCCGAGTACGGCTCGAGCTATGCGTCATTGCGCCAAATGCTTTTTTCCAGTGCTAATCATCCGATCGCCTTGGAACTCTTTCCGGACGGCAAAGGCGAATTGGAAGACGAAGTCCGCCGCTATCAGATGCTGCGATTGAGCTCGCGCATCGGCTTCAAACCGCCCTACTTCTATAATCATTCGCTCAAAAACCGCCTGCACAGAATCACCCCGCCGACGTTAGTCATCTGGGGTGAACACGACCGCATGGTCCCGCGCGTTCACGGCGAGACTTACGCTGAACGAATTCCTGACGCAAAACTCATCATCATCCCCGCCGCCGGCCACAGCGCTCATGCGGAGAAGCCGGATGAGACGGCAAAACTGATTGGCGAATTTCTCAAGCAGTGACTTGGAAGGCGGAACTTAGTCGGCTACCGTGACCTTTTCCGCTCCGTCAATCGTCCTCGGCCGGTTTCGCTACGGCTTCCTGTTTGCGAAACAGCGACAGAATGAAGGCCGCGACACAGATTAATGCTGCCAACTGAAAAACATCTTGGAACGCTGCGATAAAATTCTCGGTGGATTCCAGATGCGCGGCTTGGTCTGAATA